>NZRR01000019.1 GCA_002696315.1 Methanobacteriota archaeon
GTTCCATCTGCACTTAATGTCCAAATGGCTCTTCCTTCAACTTTCACAGTCGGTGAAATTTGTTTAAAATTTCTTGCCATCAAATCATCTCTTTTTAGAATTAAAATATTGTTCCCTTATATTTTCAACTCTTTCTTCTATTTGACGTAATTCTTCTTCACCCCAAGGATTACCATTGAATGCATCAATTCTTGCAGCAAGACTCATTCTAGCGGCTAACATTCTTGAAATTCTACCTCGAACAGGTTTTGGAGATCTAGAGATTAAAACATGAGAATAGATTAATCCATGTTTTGGAGTCTTAGTTCCTTGTTTTAAATGAGAGAAAAATGCTTTCTCTGCACCAAGAATTTGTACAGTTCCCGCAGGTAATCTTGCTAATCTCATTCTACCATGAGCAGCAACACAAAGTCTTGCAGCAATCATAGGTCCTGCAATCGCTGAAAGTGATGGAAGATGTTCTAAAGCTAATTCGCGAACAGTTGATTCAATTCTAGCTAATTGTGATTCTAAACTTGCAACAGTTTCAGACCAGTGTTTAATCACAGACCATTCTGTTTCTTTAGGTGAACTCGGAGGTAAATCAACATCAAAATGTTCTGCTAAATCGGATAATTTATTTGATTCCATTACTAATTTTGCAATTCTATTTCTATCAGACTCCATTCTAGCCCTTGGAAGTAATAATACAATCCATTCAGTTAAACGAGCTTCTAATAGAACCCAACTACTTCTAATCTCCTCTGCTGCTCGAATTAGATGTTCTAAACGCCTATCAGGATCAGATGCAGATTCATCTACATCTTGTTTTGATAACAAAAGTGCAGCTTCATCTAAAATTTTCATCCGTTCTTCATCTGGAATGGGAAGTTCAACTTTCTCGTGAATATTATCAGAAGGTTGAACAAGTTCTGCTTCTGGATATCTTTGAAGTAAATGTTTGGCTTCTTGAAGTAATACTCCCGAGGATAGTAATCTTAGTCTCTTCGCTACAATTTCTTTATTCAAAGAACCCTTGTAAATTTCAACCTCTAAAACCTCAAAATTGTCATCGATTACTGCTGCAGCCTGCCAATCTTGCCACAACTTCATACCACTGCGACAACAAACTAAACAAAAAAACCAACGGTTCAAATAATACGAATATAGTTAAAAATGAGTTTTTTGTAACTATGAAACAACCATACATTTAAACACTCTAAATAAACCAATGAACCATTAGCGAGGAATAATATGTTCTGTCCTGAATGTGGTGCTTTATCATTCCCTGATTCCAAGGGATGGATTAAATGTCCAGATTACAAATGTGGATATCACGGACCCCTAGATAATAAAATGAAAGACCCAGTAACTGGAGAAGAAATTGATTTAGGAAATGTTCAATCCAGCTCAAAAGCAGAAACTAGAAAATTTGAGGTAATTGATGATTCAGAACAATCTCACGGTGTTTTAACCATTGGATCTTACATTTGTCCTAAATGTGATTCACAAGAAGTATACAGTGAATTAAGACAAACAAGAGCAAGTGATGAACCAGAAACTAGACTTCTAACATGCAAAACATGTAAACATGGATGGAGAGAATACTAATTTTTCCAGTATTATTGAGTAAGTAACGTTCAATAGCCTCCAATTAGACGATACAGATGTAGGTGAAGAGATGTTACATGTTGTAGCTGAAAGTAGTGTACTAAAAATTATTGTTGAGACCTTAATGACTCAAGTAGAAGAAGCAAGATTTGATTTTTATACAGATCGATTAGAAGTC
Organism: Methanobacteriota archaeon; assembly: GCA_002696315.1. Taxonomy (GTDB): domain Archaea; phylum Thermoplasmatota; class Poseidoniia; order Poseidoniales; family Poseidoniaceae; genus MGIIa-I. Next base: position 1,769 of record NZRR01000019.1, read on the forward strand.
TGTGCCGTAGATGCTGCGAATGTTGCCATGATTAAGATGGAAGCTGATGCTGCATTGTTCGATACGTGGGATTTAGATGAATGCAAAGTAGTTATGGAATTAGCAAAAATGCGTGAGGTTCTAACACTAGCTGCTGCTGGAGAAATGGTAGAAATTGTTTTTGATGATGTTGCAAATAGAATCAAAGTCAGTGTTGGAAAAATTGAAAGAACTCTGAGTCCGATTAACGAAGATAATGTAAGAGTTCCTCAAAGAGTTCCAGATATTACCCTAAATTCAGTGGCTAAAATTTCTGGAATTGAATTATCAAGAGCATTTAGAGCAGCAAAATATGTTGGAGAAATTGTTCACATGTCCATGAGTCCTGATGAATTAGGAATTACGGTACCAGGACCTACAGATGCAGTAGATATAACTTACAGCAGTAGTGAATTAGAAGAATTAAATTGTGAAAATAAGGTAAATAGCCAATATAGCCTCACATACATGCTTGATCTAGTTAAGAAATTAGATAGTGTAAATTTAATCACACTTGCATTTGGAGAAAATGAGCCATTGAAAATGAACTTTGGCTTCCACGAAGAAGCAATTAAGGTTCTTTTCCTTCTAGCACCTAGGCAAGATGCATACTAGATAATTTATTATTCATAATGCATAATAAATATTCACACAGCAGATTTGAATACGAAAATGCGATAGCATAGTTAGGTCGAGTTAAATGGATAATCCAAAAGTAGCAGTATTAATTCCGACCTTGAATAATCACGAAGAATTAGAAATTGTTCTAAAATCATTGAAATCACAAACTTGGAAAGGTCAATTGGAAATCGCTGTAGTAGGCCCTACAAACGACCCAGGTAAAGAAATAACAGAAATTCACGGAGCAACTTGGATTGATGATAAAGGAAGTCGTAATCGAGCAGATGCATGCAATATTGGAATCAATGAATTAAACTGTGATATATTATGTTTCACAGATGACGATGTAATTCCAGAAAAAGATTGGGTTGAAAAACTAGTAAGATGGTTTGTCAGAGATGAAGTTGCAGGAGTCGGTGGACAAAATTGGGCACCTAAAGAAGATCCATTTCTAGCAAAAATAACTGATGTAGCATTTGGAGCAAAATATGTTACAGCTGGAACAAGATATGGAAAAGTTGCACAAGGTGAATTAATTGAGATTGAGCATAACCCTGGATGTAATTCAGCTTATCGTAAAGTAATATTAGATGAAGTAGAGGGTTTTGAACCAGGCTGTATTGGTGCAGAAGATGTTGTTTTAGATCATAAAATCCGATCTAAAGGACATAGATTGTGGTTTGATCCTGAATCAACAATGCCTCATAGAAGAAGAGTCCCTCCTGCCTTATTCAAACAAATGAAAAATTATGGTTATGTTAGAACACTCGCAAATTCAAGATGGCCTGAATTAAGATCTTGGAGCCATCTTGCAATCGGAATGTTTCCCATATTGTGTTATGCATTCATTATTTCAATAATCATGGGATTAATTACAAATGGGTTTAATGACGATATTTTATCAAATCTTACAACAAAATTATATTTCCTAATCCCGATTGTATTAGCTACAATATACATTTTAATTTGCTGGCTAGGTTCAATTTTAGGAAATTCACCGCATAGAAACATGATTACAATATTTTTTTCACCAATTATGATTTTTTCTGCACATTATTATTACGGGTTTGGAGTGATTAAAGGACTTTTTCAAATATATCTTGGAAAAGGTGCAAGTGCAGGATTAGGTATACAATTAGACGATAAAAAGAGAAATTAAGCGTAATTATCATTATTCATTTCATATCTAGAGTTAATAGATGCGAGATAAAGTATCATCTGTTTTCAAAAATGCGGCATCCGAAGCTTCTAGAAATGCTAGTGATGAAGAGCAAATTTGGGAGACCCTTAGAGCTTTTATTGTATTTGGTTTAATTATTGAAGTTCTGATTCTATTTATTCTAAGTGTCTTGGATATGCAGGTTGAATTATTAGGAATGCAAATAGCATATACCGCGGCGATTATTGGGGCTCCGATCTTTATTCTTGGATTAGTGATACTTATTATTGGTAATAAAAAATTTAAATCAGAACAAATCTAATCTAATTGCCCTGTTTGAATTTGCCACTGACTTTGATAAACGCCATTTGAATCGATTAATTGTTGATGCGTTCCACGTTCTACTACGATTCCATCTACCATAGATAAAATCTCATTAGCATTTCTAATGGTTGAAAGGCGATGGGCTACAGCTATGGTTGTTCTACCACTTCCAGAATCGAGTAGGTTTTGTTGGATTCTCTTTTCTGTTTCAGCGTCTAATGCAGATGATGCTTCATCTAAAATCAGTAAAGATGGATTTTTGAGAAGTGCTCTTGCTAATGAAATTCTTGCTTTTTGACCACCACTTAATTTGACACCTCTCCCCCCAACTTTGGTTTTTAATCCATCTTCTTGATTTTCTACAAATTCTGTTGCTCCTGCTAAATCTAATGCATGTTTTATTTCCTCTTCGCTGCTCTCTCTGGCATACACAACATTATCTTGGATAGTTCCATAGAATAAGAATGGATCTTGGCTTACAAATCCTAGTTGATTTCTAATAGATTCTAAAGTAAAAGATTGAATAGGCGTATCATTAATCAATATTTCTCCTTTTTCGGGCTCGTAGAATCTTAGGAGTAATTTAAGAATTGTTGATTTACCTGCACCAGTATGACCCATTATTCCAAGGAAATCTCCGTGATTTAGTTTGAAAGAAATCCCATTTAAGACTGGTGTTTCTGTCTCTGGATAGGTAAAAAATACATTTTTGAATTCGATAGAATTGATACCTTCGTTTAATTCTGATGAATTATCATTGTCAAATATTGATGGTTCTAAATCTGTAATCGCAAAAACTCTTCTTGCTGCCGCCTCTCCTCTTTGCAGTTGATTTAATAATACACCAAAAATAAACAGGGGAAATGTCATTCTAGTACTGATCAATAAAAAAGTAACAAAATTACCTACGGAAATTTCATTTCCAGCCACTAAATATCCACCTACAGTTACTAATATTCCGAATGCGATTCCAGCAACAGCGTAAAGTCCAGGAATGAATCTATTCCGTACTGCTGAAGCACCAATTGCTTGATCTCTATAGGTTTCCGATTCATGATTTACACGATTTACCTCGTATTTTTGAGCATTATATGCTTGTACTACTGAAATTCCACTAATCAAATTTTCAAGAATTGAATTAATATCACCTGTTGATTCTCTTTGTTTACGATATTTTCTTTGTACTCTGGTAGAAAACCACCATACTAAGGGGAAAATCAATAATAGTGGGCCGAATAATACAATTACTAATTTCCAAGACATGAAAAATAGAATGGTAAATGCAGTTAATGTGGTAATAATTAATCTAATTATTGAGGTCGATGAATCTGAAATAACATCTTCCAATTGATTTACATCTGAAGATAAAATTGACATTAAAGCACCAGTCTGCCTTAAATCATAATATGATACTTCCATTTTAACTAAATTCTTTGTTGCATCCATCCTTAAGTCATGCTGAACCTTATATCCAAGAGATTGCCAACTGTAATCACTAATTCCCTGAAATAATGCTAACATTGCAAAACATGAAAATATCAATGCACCATAACCGAGTTCAGGATTATTTGAAATCAAATCAACTAAAAATTGTGGCCCTGTTAAATTGCCACTTTGATAATAGTCGACAGCCAAACCCATTGCAACAAAGGGAATTAAATCAAACGCTCGAGCAAATGCATTAGTACTAATTCCTAAAGTTGCACGTCTCCAATAATTTTTCACATAGGGAACAATTCTCCAAATTTGATTACCAATAATTTGTTTTGAATCGATTTGTTCATCCTCATTAGAGGGTATGTCAGCATCTTTCACAACCGTCGCTCAGGAATCAAGTTTACAATCCTTTGTTTATTGAAAATAAAAAATAGTACTTCCAAAGGATTGATTTGGCGGCAGTTCATGGAGCAACATGAGGCAGTAGCATGATATCTAATCATAAAATTAATTTTAAAAACCAAAAAGCACTGATTATCGCTTTGACTTTAATTTTTATTTTCCCTAGTTGGGCTGTAACTGCAAATGACTTTTCCGATATAAACAATCAATCAATTAAAACAAATGCAGATTTAGAATCGTTAGAAAATATAGGAGTATTACCCAATTTAGATTTATCCTCAGGTTGGGAAATTAATGAAAATTATAATTCCGATATTATTGAATTAAGATTTAGAAATGCGCAACCAATTAGTCCTTCTCAATGGTCTGTCGAATTTGGAGATATTCTTGATGGATGGTACGTAATTCAACATTCAATACCTGTTCCTTCAGAATGGTTAGAATCATTAAATAATGAAGGTTTTGAATGTTTTTCTTACATTCCACATGGTGCTTTCCATTGTTTAATTACCTCAACACCAGTGCAAGATTTAATTGATTTAGAAGTTCAAGGAATTATGATGCTAGACCCTACAGATAAAGTTCATCCCATGATAGATGAATTATTAGAGGGAGAATTTGAACACGGATATACTCTTTTTGGAAAAGGAATTGTAACAATTGTTCTTTCTGGAGATTCTGTACCTGAATTACAATTTGATGAGTCTCTTACTCTACTCTCACATAGCAATAGATGGGCCACATTATTAGCTGATGAAATAGGTATTTCACGATTAGCCAATAATCCGGGAATTGAATGGATTGAGCCAAAATTTAAGTTTTACACTCAGAATTCAATTGGAAGAGAAATTATTGAAGTTGATTATGTTTCCCAAACTGCAGAAATGGCAGCATTAAATCCTTCTTGGACTGGTTTAACTGGTTCTGGAGTTCAAGTGACAGTTGCAGATTCAGGATTAGATTCTGGAGTCAATGATGGTACAATGCATCCTGATTTTCAAGGTAGAATTAACGGAATTGAATCATTGCCTATCCCTCAATGGTGGAAAGACGTAGGTTGGATTGAACCTGCAGCATCACTAGATGACGGAGCAGCCGATGTTTCTGATTGTTTTCAGTGTGGTAATGGCCACGGAACTCACGTTGCAGGTTCTGTTCTAGGAGATGGTACTGCTTCAGGAGGTTCTATTGTAGGTGCTGCACCAGCGGCTAGTTTACACTTTCAAGCAACTGAACAATGGGCAGATTTTACTGTTGCATCAGGGGAAACTGATTGGTATGGATTATTTGGAATTCCAGATGATTTGAATACTATGTTCGCTCAAGCATATGAAAATGGGTCAAGAGTTCATACAAACTCATGGGGTTCTAATGTTGCTGGACAGTACACTGCAAGTTCTCAACAAGCAGATCAAGCATCTTATACATATCAAGATCTGGTGATACTATTTGCTGCAGCAAACGAAGGAGTAGATGATGACGGAGATGGTGAAGTTGATGATGATTCAATGGGTTCTCCCGCAACGGCAAAAAATGTAATTACTGTTGGGGCTTCTGAAAATGACAGGAGTACCTTACCAACAAGTTCCAACACCTATATGCTCTCAAGTTGGGGAAATGATTACGGAGAACCTATCGCTTCTGATTTAACTGGAGGAGATCCAGAAGGAATGGCTGCTTTCTCTAGCAGAGGTCCTACTGATGATAATAGGCAAAAACCTGAAGTCACTGCTCCTGGAACTTGGATACTTTCAACAAGGAGTCGTTCAACAGCTGCTGGAGGTTGGTTAGCTTACGATTCTGACCATGTATACATGGGAGGAACTAGTATGGCAACACCACTAACTGCTGGTTCGGCAGCATTACTATTAGAACATCTAGATACTAATTTAGGAGTTTCAAATCCAAGTTCAGCCCTAATTACATCATTATTCATCGCTGGCGCTGATGATATGGATGGGCAATATGGAGACCCAAATAATGGTGCAGGAGAAACGATTCCCAATTATCATGAAGGGTGGGGAAGAATAGATTTGGGTGGTTCAATTAACAGTTCTTTTGTAGATGGAGAGACGGTTTCAACAGGACAGTTTAGAGAATTCTCATTTAATGTTCCAGCATCTTTATCTACATTGAAAGTAGTTTTATCATATACTGATCCTGCTAGCACACCTAGTGCTGGGACTCATCTTGTGAATGATTTAGATATAGAATTACACAAACCTGATGGAACAGTTCAACAATTATCAAACAATCTAGACACGACAAAGGGCATTACAATTAATGCGCCACAGAGTGGAACGTGGGAAGTACATATTACTGGAACAAATGTTCCTCAAGGACCACAACCATTCGCAATATCAGTAAATGTAAACAGTGGATTAATAAATTCAACTAATGATTTGGATTTTGATGGTTTTGACGACACATCTATCGATGACTGTCTTGGATTATGGGGTAATTCTACCGCTGACCGTCAAGGATGTTTAGATTCCGATGGAGATGGGTACAGTGATCCTGATGGAAGTTGGACTACTGCTAATGGTGCTGATGCTTTTATTTCAGATCCTACTCAGTGGGCAGATTCTGATATAGATGGTTTTGGAGATAACCCCGCTGGAACTACTCCTGATGATTGTATAATGTCTCAAGGATCTTCTACTATCGATAGGAATGGATGCCCTGATTTAGATGCTGATGGATTCAGCAACCCTGACGGTAGTTGGACCACTGCTAATGGTGCGGATGCATGTGTTGCTGTATCTGGAACATCAAATCAAGATCGTTCTGGCTGTCCTGATTTTGATGGAGATGGATACAGTGATCCTGATGGATCATGGACCATTGCAAACGGAGCAGATGAATTCATTGGTGATCCAGAACAATGGACAGATACCGATGGAGATGGATACGGAGATAATCCTCCTCCTTCCAATAACGGTGATAGTTGTCCTGGAAATCATGGAACAAGTTCCCAAGATCGTAAAGGATGTGCAGACAGTGATGGAGATGGTTATAGTGATCCTGATGTAAATTCACAAGCACATCCAATTGGAAGTGCAGATGCCTTCCCTGCCGATATTACCCAATGGAGAGATTCTGATGGGGATGGATATGGTGATGAAGCAGGAGGAAATAATCCAGACAGCTGTCCTTTAGTTGCGGGAACATCTACTCAAAATAATATTCTTGGTTGTTTAGATTCTGATGGAGACGGATGGGATGACGCTTCAGATCCTTTACCAAATGATGGTACTCAATGGGCTGACTCGGATGGAGACGGATATGGAGATAATCCGGCAGGAAGTAATCCTGATTTCATGCCAGCAGATTCTAGTCAATGGGCTGATTCTGACGGAGACGGATTCGGAGACAATTCCAGTGGTACTAATGGAGACGCATTTCCAGATGATGGTACTCAATGGGCTGATTCTGACGGAGACGGATTCGGAGACAACCCCGCAGGGAATTTTGCTGACGATTGTCCAAACGATCCTGGAAATTCCAATCAAAACGGAAACTATGGGTGTCTAGATTCTGATGGAGATGGGTATGGCGATTCTGACGACAGTTTTCCATATGAAAGTACTCAATGGGCTGATTCTGACGGAGACGGATATGGAGATAATCCAAATGGAGTAAGTTATGATAGTTGTCCTAACAATGCTGGAAATTCTACAATGAATTTCAAATGGGGTTGTCCAGATAATGATGGAGATGGATATGCAAATAGTGATGATGCTTTAGAAGATTTAGCAGGTCAGTGGCAAGATGCTGACGGCGATGGATATGGAGATAATCCAGAAGGACCAGAATTTGATTCTTGTCAATATTTACCGGGAAATTCATTTATTGACAGATATGGTTGTCCTGACAGTGATAATGATGGTTATTCAGACGAAAACGATGATTTTCCTAATGATGTTCTAAGAAATATTGATGAAGATGGTGATGGTTTTGACGATTTAAGTGAGGATACATGCAGAGATAGTTATGGAAAATCTAACATGGATCGTTTAGGATGTCCTGATAGTGATAATGATGGGTATAGTGATCCTGATTTATTCTATTCTGTTGCTGATGGGGCTGATGCATTCCCTGCTGATTCAACTCAGTGGAATGATACTGATCGTGATGGTTTCGGAGATAATCCTGCCCCTGCCTCGTTCCCTGATGATTGTCCTAGTACTGCAGGAACATCTTCAATTATACTTCTGGGATGTGTAGATTCTGATGGTGATGGTTATCCTAATTCAAATGATTCATTACCTGATAATCCGACTCAATGGATAGATTCTGATGGTGATGGTTTCGGAGATAATCCGCTGGGAACTGAACCAGATGGATGTATAAATGATCATGGAAATTCATCTATTGCCCCGTTTGGATGTTTAGATACAGATAGAGATGGAAGTGCTGATTCAATTGATCCACTACCAGAAGATCCGAGTCAACGTATTGATTCTGACGGAGATGGATATGGAGACAATTTAGCTGGAACATTACCGGATGCTTGTCCTAATACATTTGGAAATTCATATTTAGGTTCAGAAATCGGATGTGTAGATTCTGATGGCGATGGTTATTCTGACAATGTTGATAAGTTTCCACAAATAAATTCACAGTGGTTAGATTCTGATGGTGATGGTTTTGGCGACAATAATTCTATCGATGCATCATGGATTGATCATTGGCCTCAAGATAATTCAAGAAATATTCCTTCTGCTACAATTTCTTGTAATCTAGAATCTTCACAAATTGTAGTTAATCCAACTGGTATGATTAATGGAACATGTATAATTTCAAATTCGATGAATAAAGCAATTAATATCATAATTCAATTAGAAACAAATCCAGGGATGCTAACATCACAAAATTCTTGGTTCATACAATTACAAGCAGCGGGTGCTATTGATTCAACTAGAGAAATTGACTTCAAAATAACTATTGGAGGTGCTGGAGAATGGAATTCAACGATTAAAATCCTTGCAATTGGTTCAAGTAATTTGATTGAAGAAAAAGAAATTCTAATTTTTGGATATGAGAATGAAGATGAAATNCCTAAAGTTGTAGAAGACGATGATGAATTAAGTGGAATTGAATCTTATATTGAAATGCTAGGTCCTGCTGCCCCTCATATTACACCCATAAGTTTAGTAATAGTTGCAGGAGTTTTCATACTCTTACAAGTTGGAAAAATATGGAATTCTGGAAGAAATCAAAGAAAGGCTAAAGAAGAATTTATCAAGAATAGAATTAAAGAACGGACTAAACCTCCTTTACCAAACACTATGATTAGAAACTCAACATCTGCTTCACAGATCAAACCAAGCCATCATAAATCAGATAATATGAGACAATTTACAAACAATAGTTTTAACCAAAATTCTAATGATGATTTACTTGATGATTTGATTTAATATAACCGAATCTAATATATCGACAATAGAGAACGCAATACTACTGCAGGACTGGTCTAGCGGTATGATTCTGGCCTTCCAAGCCAGCGGTCCGGGTTCGATTCCCGGGTCCTGCACTCTTCAAATTTCTATATGCTAAAGATAGAGAGTAATCTTCAGATAACTTGACTAGAAAATTTTTAAATTTTATTTCATCTCCCTCATAAATGATACTTTTTTTGTAATCTAGATTCTTATCAAGTACCTTAAGTTTAGTCGGTGAAATACTCATTCCAAGTCTTAAAGCCTTCAAAATAGATTCTTTTACTGTCCATATTTTATTTATTGCAAAATTGTTTTCAGAATCGTATAATTTTCTTATTTGCTCTAATTCAACTCCGTTAGAAATAAAATCAAATAAATTAGTTGATCTTTTTTCATTACTTTTTTCTATATCTATACCTAAACAATGATTTGAATCGCATATAGCTACAATTGCTAACTCTTCTGTTGTTGAAATACTAAAATTAGGCAATAATTGATCATTTTTAATTTTCCAATCAAAATATGGTGCTTTATTTTCGTCTCTCAATATCCTGATTAGATTTGGATCAATTAAGGGGAAATACTTTCGAAACATATGATATAACAAATATCTTCCAGTAGCATGTTCTTCAGAACGCTTTTTCGTCTTAAAAGTTTTAATTTCCTCTAAATCTATAAAATCCAGATTACTGATGTCTGAGATATTTTCATTGAAATTAGTTTTTCTAATTTTTAAATAATTAATTTTTATGCCAAGATTACTAGGTAAATCTAAATCTAATTCTTCTACTTGATCACAAGGATTCCACATAAATTAACGCTCCAAATCAAAACGCATAGATTCTTCCAAGGGCGCTAAAGCTTTGAGTTGAATTCCTTCAATAATCATTACAATAGGTTTACTTGGAGAATCTTCAACTATTATTGCATCATGTAAACTAATTCCTTCTGAAATATCTCTACACAAAGTCCTTACTAACAAATTAGCGTTTCTTTCAGGTTGGCGTAACAATGTAGAAGATGAGATTCCTACAGGTAAGGCTTGCATATTAGTTTGTTCCATAGTCACCATTCCCGCATTTTGGAATGCAGATTCTATAAGCATTGGATAAGATTCTAATTTTAATTCAATATTCTCTAATTCTAATTTAAATTGTTCTTTTTTGGGTAATTGATGCCTTTGTAATATTTTTCCATCTGCACCTAATTCTCCTTCAACAGAGATTCCAGAAATTATTCCTGCATGAGATTGGAAACTAGGTCCATGGAAAAATCTAGAATAAATAAAATTTGAACTATTCGAAATCTCACCATTATTTGGTAGACCAATTAACGAATTTTTACTAGATTCATAAGTTTTAGATAGCCTTACAGTACCAACATGATGCTGTTTTGGTTTTCCAAATACAGCACCCTCTGAATTTATTAAATCTGATTCCATAATACAATTTACCTCTCCATCTTTTATTTTGGCAATCACTCTGACTTTTTGTTCCGAACGAATTAATTTTACAGGCAAACCAAACATTACATCTTTAAATCCAGATACAAAACAATCTGGAGCTAGTAAACGAGAACATTGTGCAAAGAGTTCTAGTGCCATTACACCTGGTAGGTAAGGTACATCCTCAATTGAATGATCTACTAAAAAAGGATAGGTTTCAATATCAAATGTTGTTTCAATTGTGATTGATTCTCCTTCTTTAATTTCAACAATATAGTCGATTAAACTCATTTGACTTTGATCTCCAACGATTGATGAGATTTCACTTGGAATTAGTAAAGGAGGATCACGCTTAACTCCTGAATCATCTAAAACTCCTAACTCACCTGCTATTACAACTCTTCTTTTCCCTTTACATAAAATTTCATCTACAAATAATTTGACACCCTTTTCGAGACCTACTGTTTGTATTCCTGCTTCTTCGAAGACTTTCTCAATTGATCCTTTAGTAGCCATGCCAACATCCCTCCATCCTGTCCAAGCAATGGCTATAGCCCTAGTATTTCCAGTAGCATTTAATCTTGACATTTCAGCATCAAGAATACAATTTGCAGCAGAATAATCTGTTTGACCTGCATTTCCAAATCTTCCAGCGATACTTGTAAAGCAACAAGCAAATCTGAGATGCTTTGTTCCACTCACTTCTGATGCATTAACTAAATTAATCCAACCATCTGTTTTAATCGAAACTACTTTTTCAAAGATTTCTGGATTTTTATCTCCGATTAATTTTGAATCTTCTATNCCTGCNCCATGGATAATTCCAGTAATTGGGCCAAATTTTTGACCGATCGTTTTCCCAACCTTTGTGAGATTTTTAAATTCTGATACATCGCAACTGAAATACTCAGCATTATTTCCTGTTGATTTAATCGCATTAATTGTAAGGAAAATATCTAAAGATCTTGCAAATGGTTTCCAAGCATTTTCCCATTGCACCATCGTAACGGTTCCATTTTCTTCGATTAATTTTTCACGAAGTTTTAATTTCCTCTCATTTAATTGCTCTTCATCATCATTTACCCAATTTGAAGTTTCAGAAATTAATTCAGTTCTTCCTAACAAAATAAATGTGGCATCTGAATCTCTACATGACGATGCTAAGGCAATACAAGAGGCAGCAGTTACTCCTGAACCACCCCCNGAAACAAGTAGGATATCGTCAGAAGCAAGTTTTGAGCGTTCATCAACTAATGCCTCATCAAATAATACTAATTTCCATCTTCTTAAATCACGGTCTAAACCTATTTCTACTAACTTATTTTTACATAATGACTCTTTAACAATATGCTTAGCTAGTTCTTCGGTTTTTGAAATTAATTCCGGATGAATATCNAAAGCAGTACATTTGAGATTTGGACGCTCTTTTGAATACGATTTTACAATTCCATGCGCTCCCGCAGCAACAGGATTAAAGTGAGAACTTCTATTTCCATGTCTGCCATCCATTGCTGAAACACTAACTATGATTCCTGAATTCAGATTACTAAAATCAGAATCTAATTCACGTAATAAACTAAATAATGAATTTGTAGAAATTGTNGTTTGAATCTTACTATTTTTCATACTCCATTCTAAACCAGCAAGGTCTAAAGGTGCTAAGTGAATCAATCCACCTAGATTTCCAATTGAAGTAACATGTGTAGCCACCTCTAACATCTGACCATCTGAATTAGGATTAGCTCGGAGTAAAGGCATCTCATTTTTTTCCTCNATTGAAAACTCTTTCACCGATGTATCTAAACTTAGAAGAATAACCTTTGCACCTTTAGAAACTAATTCTTCTGCAATTGATTCTCCTAAATTCCAATCTTCATCGGTGATTAAAATAGTTCTACCAGATATATCTATTTCTTCATCCACTAATTCCTCAGCCTCTTCAACTTCGACCTGCCATCTACGAACTCCAGAATCATCTGTTTTTTCAGCATTAGCTATTGTTTTTTGTTGAATTGTTTCAGTCTTTTGTAACTCTGATTCTTTANTTTCTTCGATTACTTCTTCTTTTTTAGGAATAGTATTGGACATTTTGGATATATATGATGCAATATGATTTAATGTAGGGTGTTCAGATAAAACAAAACTGTCATCTACAGGGAGTTCAAATTTTGTTCTCAGGTCCCCCATCATTTCAGCCTGTTTAACTGAATCAACTCCCAACTCTCCTTCTAAGTCTTGATCAAATCCAATAAAGTCCTCAGGATATCCAGTATGTTCTACAACAACCTCTAAAACTGCACTCTTTATTTTTTCATCAACATTGATAACTTCTGAACTAATTATTTTTTCATTAGATTCCTGGGATTCTGTAAATACATCATCTGAAATTATTGAATCCTTAGGGATATCGGAAATATCTTCAACTTGGGATGAAGAAAGTGGTTTTTCACCACCGCTCATCTGGGTTAAGTATGAAATCATATGGTTTAATGTAGGATACTCGGATAAAACAAAATTCTCGTCCAAAGGTAAACCGAAAAATTCTCTTAAATCAGCCATAATTTCTGCTTGTTTAACTGAATCTACCCCTAATTCTCCTTCTAAATCCTGATCAAATTCAATAAAGTCTGCGGGATAGCCTGTATGTTCAACTACTGTTTCCAGTACTTTTTGCGTAATTTTATCATCTACTATTATTTTTTCAGATTTTATAGATTTTTCAATAATTGCTGGCTTTTCTATTTCTTTTATTTCTGTTGGCTCGTTTATTTCTTCTTCGACTGCTTCAATCTCTAATTCTGCATCAAATTCAGGAACTNCCCAAGTATCTCCCTGAACACCNCCAATTAGTTTTTCATCTGGATTCCTCCAACCGACTAATTTTCTTTGGAAAATTCTCAATTCTATTTGATCTCCAGTAATTTCTTCAATCCAATTCTTTACCATCTTCTGTTTAATTCGGTTTGTTGTTCTTGCAATTCTCTTGAATAAAGTCAAAGCCATTTGACTACCAAATCCAGCTGCATGACGTAAAGCATATTCGATATCGTATTCTCCTCCTTTTGACAATTTTAACGTACCTAATTCGGGATCTGCTTCTTTAAAATTTGCAATAGGNGGTAATTTNCCTCTTGCAAGACCATAAATTGTTACTGCATCTTCAATTCCNGTTCCCATCGGNTGTCCAGTAAACCCTTTTGTATTCGCAATTACGACTTTTTCTGCAGATTTACCAAATGCAGTTCTTAATGCTTTAATTTCTGCTGATGCAGAACCGCCCCTTGGAGGAGTAGCTGGTTCATGAGACATGAACGTTGTTTTTTCTGCAATTTGATGCCTGTCAAAATTCCAAACATTTTCCATCTGAGTAATGAATTTATCAAACGATTCTGAGACATGTTCAACGTCCAATCTTGTAGGATGAAATGCTGAATTACCAATATGTGAACCTAATAATTCACAATAAGGAGTGATACCTCTAGATCTAGATGCACTTTCTTTTTCAATAACAAAAGCTGCTCCCCCCATTCCAAGTAACATCCCGTTTCTTCTAGCATCGAAAGGTAAACTTACTTCTTCTACAATATTTCCAATAGAATGTGCGCCAGCACCAGCAAAACCTGCACCTATCCATTCCAATAACACATCACTTGTTGTATCATCNGCACTAACTACAATTACTCTTGATGCCCTACCAGTTGTAATCCAATCTTCTGCNATTGAAAATGCAGCAGGTGTAGATGCACAGGCATTATTTATTGCGGTATTAGGTCCTTTAGCGCCAATCCACTGTGCAAATTGGCTATGTCCCATTGATAAAATTTGTAATAAGAATCTTCTATCAAAAGTTCCATTCTCATCAGCACCATTATTTGCCGCATGTTTCAATAATTCTTCATAACCTGGGAAAACAGAAGCAAAAATCACACCAGTAGTTTCCTGTTCTATTGTAGGTAATTTCCATCCGCGGACAAGACGTTTGCCATTACTACTTACTTGTTCTTGAGCAACTAAAGGTAAACCAGCATCTCTCAAAGCTTCTAAACCAGAGGCAAATGCTAATTTTGTTGTCACGTCCATCGCTGATACGATTTTTGAATCTATACCATATTGTTCTACAAGATCGAAATATCCTCCTCTTCCCGCTAATTGTGGAATCATATCGAATGTCTCACAAGGAACTAATTCGGAGTTACCACTACTATCTTTAACAATCCTAACCAAATTTTTATCCAATAATCTTTGTTTATATTCATCTGATAATTCGGTGATAAAGTTCTCACCATTCAGTATCTTCTCTAGTGTATCTGGCTCAAAGACTTGATCTAGTCCAGGCAATCCTAAACTTACACCACTTACAACAAAACTGTCTATTTTTCTATTACTTCCCAATAATACATCAGAATCTAGAACTTTTGAATAGTTATTAGCATTTGTACTGGTTGTTAATTCTGGGATTGTATCAATACATTCAACTAATTGTGTAATAGTTTTCACGTCATTTAGAGACTTATTACATACAGCTTTTTGTTTGATTTTATTTTTTAATTTCTCTAGAGAATTAGGAGAAATTCCTAAATCGTCTGTTAGACTAACATTTCCCTTACAAACCGAACTTGGATAACCACTAAACTCCGAACAAAGATTTGCAACCCATCCATCAATAGACAGTTTTGGCTTTGTATTATTGATTATTGTTTTTGGACTTTCTACTACAAGTGGTACTGAGATTTCAACTTCTTTTGTTTTTCTTGATGATTCAATAGGACCTGCTCTAAATGAGTCAGAATATATCTCATTTTCAAGACTAGGATTCATAATTTTTTGACCTAAAATTGCTAGTTGTCCCAAAGAGGAAAGAAATGATCTAACTCCTCCTTGCTTTGGATGATTAGTCATTATAGAGACATGCTCATTTTCATTTAGAATTTGTCCACAGAAAGTTGTTAATGCTCTTTTAGGACCAACTTCAACAAAAATATTTGCATCTTCTTCATACATATTTTCTATTTGTCTTGTCCATTCTACTGGTGAAGACATTTGAGGTGCCAATTGAGGGAGTATTGTTTCTTTTACGGAGAAACCTTCCTCACATTTTGATGGATAAAATTCACCATCATAATTTGATGTAATAGGTATATTTGGCAAATTAATCTCTAATCCTTCTAAAAATCTTTTCAAAGGCTCATTTGCTGGTGCAACAATTCTCGTGTGGAAAGCGTGACTAGTCGGTAAAATTACTGAATTTATTCCTAATTCATCAAATTTTTTTATTGCATTTTTAACGCCCTCTGTTTCTCCAGCAATTACCGTCATCAATGGTGAATTTTTATTCGCAGGTATCACATAATCTTCTAAATCATACAACACATCTTCTATAGTTTCATACGGTGCTGTAATACTTGCCATTAATCCTTTATCAGGTACGTCAACACTTCCCATTTCAGTTCCCCTTGCGGCTGCTGCCCGCAAAGCATCATGAAATTGTAAAATTCCAGAAACCATTAATGCGGCATATTCACCAAGGCTATGTCCTGCAACCATATCTGGAATCTGACCATGCTGTCCAAGTAATCTATTCAATGCTAAATCAGCAGTTAACATCGCTGGTTGAGTATATTCTGTTTGTTTTAATTTTGATTCAGCATCTTTTAATTCATCTTTGGTTAAATTTGATCTTAAGACAAAATCAGATAATTTTTTGCCTTCTAAAATTTCCATCATTGTTTTGTCTGCTTCTTGCCAAGTATCTTTTACAATTCCATATCTCAGTGACAAATCGTATGTCATTCCAACATATTGTGAGCCTTGTCCAGGGAATAAATGTGCGATTTTATTTGTTTCAGGTATTTCTTTTCTAGTTATGAAAATGTCTTGACTTGCGAGAAAAGACCACTTAGTTTCATCATCAATATTTTGTAATAACAACTCTATTTTTTTGAATAAATCAGTCCATTTTGTAGCAACTAAAGCTACTCTTACACCCTCACAAATAAATTCTTTTGACGATTTAGAAAGTTCCTCAGATAACCTTGCCCCATCTGGGGAATCATCAAAATTTTCCTCAAATTGAGAAAATTTTACTTTTAATTCGCTAACTCTTGATTTTAATTCAGAAACATCATTAGCGTTAATTAATAGCAAGCCACCTTCAATTAATTTTAATTGTTCCCAAGACATTTGTGGGATCAAATCTGATTTGGAACTTTCAACTTTTTCTATTAAATTTGTATTTATCTCTCCAGTATAAGCTAACCATCTTCGATTCCATTCCTTAGATATTTCAGAATGTAATTTTTCATTATATGCTTCTAAAGCAATATGAAAGTTTGTACCACCAAAACCGAATGCTGAGACTCCTGCTCTATGCGGATTTGAACCATTAGTTTTCCATTTTTTTGATTCGATGGGTACGAAAAATGGATTTTTACTCCAATCTACTGTATCATTAGGTGTTTCAAATCCTGCACTTGGGGGTATTATTTCATTTGAAACAGCCAATACCGCTTTGATAATTCCTGCAATCCCTGCAGCAGCCTTGAGGTGCCCGATTTGACTTTTTATTGACCCTACTGCGACGTGTTCACCATTAGGAGACCCACTGAAAATTTCAGTTAAGGTCCCAAGTTCTGTTGCATCTCCCACTCTAGTTGATGTTCCATGTGCTTCAATCAATCCAACAGATTCAATGGAATATCCTGCTTGATTATATGCTCTATTTACTGCTTGAGCTTGTCCTCTTTTACTAGGTGCTGTAATTCCTTTTCCACGACCATCTGAACTAGCACCGATACCTCGAATGACAGCATGAATATTGTCTCCATCCGAAATTGCATCGCCCAGTCTTTTGAGTACAAGTGCACCAGCCCCTTCACCCATCACAAAACCATTAGCGCGGGAATCAAATGGTGTTGAATGGGTTGCAGAAAGAGCGCCTATTGCACTAAATTTAGAATATGTTGCTGGATCCATTGTCCTATCGCTTGCACCTGCGATTGCCAAATCTACTTGTCTTAATTGTAATAACCTACAAGCATCAAGAATCGCAGCCATAGATGACGCACAAGCTGCGTCAGTAGTATAATTTGGACCTTGAAGATCTAATAAATTAGCCACTCTGCCAGCCACTACATTTGCTAATTCACCTGGCATGGTATCTTCATCAATTTTGGGAAGCCCTTTTGTCATCTCATCAAGAAATGTTTCTTCATCTTGTAACCCTGATTCTTTGGCAAGACGTAAAGTTCTATCAGCCCAAACTCTTTGATTTGATAAATTTCTATTTTCACCGCCTAATGCGTTAGCAAAAATTACGCTTGTTTTGCCTCTAGGTGGCTCTGAAGACCCATCTCCTAAATATCCTGCATTTTCCAATGCTGATGCTGAAACTGATACTGCCCATTGCTGACATATATCTATTTGAGGCAGTGTTCCTGGTGGTTGCCTCCATCTCCTCCAATCAAATTCATAATCTTCTACAAAAGCACCAATTTTTGAATATGTTTTGTTTTTTCCACCTTCTTCATTGTAGAAATCATTTGGATCCCATCTATCTTCAGGGACTTCTTTGAATGAAATATGTTTAGAAAGAATATTCTGCCAAAAATGATCAATGTTTTCAGAATCAGGAAAAATGCATGACATCCCAATAATCGCCACAGGTTCAAAGGGACCTTGTGAGTCATTAATTTCTGATTCATCTTTCATTTAATCAACACCCATTATAGAACCTGGCACCATTGTAGAAGAATACCCCGCATCAACATGAATACATTGTCCTGTAACTCCTGAAGATAATTCAGAAGCTAACCATACCGTGCAACCCGCAACATCGTCTTGATTCACATTTCTTCTCAATGGTGAATTTTCTTCTACATGATCAAGAATTTTATCAAAACCTGGAATTCCTCCTGCAGCTATTGTTTTAATCGGCCCGCTTGAGATTGCATTCAATCTATGCCCCTCTGGCCCCAATTGACACGCTAATTCTCTTGTCCAGCTTTCTAAAGCAGCTTTAGCTATTGACATTACCCCATAATTTGGAACAAAGCGAGTAGATGCTGCATAAGTTAGAGTTATAGTTGAAGATTTATTATTCAAATAAGGCATTGCATGTCGCATTATTCTTTGTAACGAATTAGCGGAAATTGTAATTGCTGTATTAATTGAATCATCATCAACAAATAAAATATGCCTATCAAAACATTCTCTTGGGGCAAATCCAATCGCATGAACCATGACATCAACCTTTAAATTAGGATTTTCTTTGCTAAATTCATTAAAAAATTCAGCCGTAGTTTCATCACTCCCGACATCTAGAGGGTAAAATCCAGCAATTTCTGGTAATTTGTCTTTTAATTGGAAAATTCTGGACATGAATCGCTTCTGATAACCCAAATACAATTTACATCCGGCTTGTGCTAATCTTTGACAAATCGCCCATGCTATTGAATCTTCAGAAGCAACTCCAAAAACCAATGCTACTTTACCATCCAAGCCTAAAATAAACTCACCCGATTGCAAGCATCGCAAAAACTAGTGTATGACCATTACCCTAACAACGGCCCCGTAGGGGCCGAGTTCTAAGGTTAATTTAATTCGCCATAAATCATGTTTGGTAACTCTTGATGTATGTTAAAAAACATCTCTTCATCAAGTCCATTTTCTTCTGATAAAGCTGCTAATTGTTGTGTTCTTTTTGGAACTATTTTTGGGCCTAAAACTGCCCCTGGTCTTCTAGGATCATCCATATAATCAGTTTCTAACATGAAACCATGATCGCTTAATTTACATGTCTCAATTAATTTCCCAATTGCATCTTTACCTAAATTCACACTAGGAGTTATTTTCCCAACCATAGAAGTTGAAACATCTGCTGGAGCAAAATGTCGAACAAGATAAATTGGATTTAAGCCAACACGTTCTGCCATAGATTCTAAATCGGCATAAGTTTGATTACCATTCTCTTCCATATGTAATTGCAATGGTATTTTTTCTTTTTTAGATAATTTCATAGTATCTTCGAGTAATTTATTTGATAATTCAAGTACATCGTCTGAAGTTTTCCAATGCGGTCTCCCCACTTCTCCGATTGCTACTGCATTTCCCTCATGGAAAAATTCTAGAGCTACATCAATACTATCATTATAATTTTCAATTGCCCTTTGAGCTCCTTTTTCACCGTCTTCTTCAAACCATAATTCGAATTGATGAGCAAATGCTGCTGGGTGTGGTCCAAGTACTACTCGTACATCTATTCCTATTTTTTCTCTGACTTTTTCTGCCATCAATATTGTATCAAAATAAGAATCTCTATGGCCTTTAGATGTTGTTGGAGGGGAACTAAAATCAGGACAATGGACTAAAACTATACCCGTCCCTCCGGCATTTTTAAAATCCTCTGCGGCTGATAAAAATAGTCCTTTACGATTTAAATGAAAATGATTGTCTACTATTGGTCCAGTCCACTTTCCATTGACTAAAGACATAAATTAATCAGCCTCTGAATCGACTTCAGATTCAATCAATATTCCTTCTTCTATTAGCTTTTCCTGCCAATATACTGCTGCCATAGCAACAAGATTTGCATGTGTTGCATTTTCAACAATTACTTTTCCATTTTCCCAAATAAATAAAATAATCTTATGGCGAGAATCTTCGACTTTAACACAACCTAAACGATCATCTTTCTCAACAATTTTTCTAAACTTTTTAATTAAACGGTTAATATTTAATTTTTCTTGGAATTTAAATGATGCAATTATGCCACCCAATTCTGCTTTCAAGCCTTCATCAGATTTCCCAAGTAATAATAAAAATTCTTTAGCAGCATGTCTTGCTACTTCCATTCTATTTGTTCCATGAATTACAAGTCTACCCTCTTTATCCACAATTATTGTTGCTCTTGGCGTTGCTAATGTATGAACTGCAAAATCATCTTGACGAATTGCACCTAATTTACTGACAGCAACATCCAATTCTATTGGAAACGGAGGAACAAATCGAATTAGTTGATTCTCAACTCTAACTGTTGGTGGCTCGCTCATCACTCTTCCTCATTCAATTCGGAGAGGGTTTCAGTACATAACGGCATTTCTACTACAGGCATTTTTTCCAATGCATTTAGCAAGGATTTTCTCTGAGGTAAAGAAGTTACCAACAATAATGACGGATTGTCTATACCTGAATTCCTCATTTCTGCTAAAGCGCCCCTTATTCTTGAAGCGTATCTTTTATCCCTCCTTGTTTTTAATTCTAGGCTGATATTATCTTCTATTCCAACCCACCATGCTGCTGAAATAGCTGATGCAACTGCAAGTTCAGAGGATTCTCCAGATTTTACTTTAGCTATTTTCATCATTTTAGATAAATTCTTTTTGAATTTTCTACGGGACCAAAGAGTTGAGATCATCTTTAATGGGCGTGTTAATTCAGATGCATGCATTTCTAACCAATCACACCAATCATCATCAGATAACGGTGGTTCTATGAAAAATATTGGCTTTTCACCCCTAAATGCATATTTTTGTAATCTACGGGGTTCAGGATCTGGAAATTTACATGTTTGGATGTTTTCTAATAGAGATAAGCCCCCCAATAATCTAGAAAAATCACCACCTTGAGAAGTAGCTCCTACGAAATTAATTCCAGGACTTTCTTTTTCTAATTCTTCTTCGTGTTCCCATAATTCAATTTCCTCTTCTGAAACCATTAAAGCCAATCCTGTCCAAGTATTTCTGGGCCTCAATGTATTTGGATAAACGACAGTAGGTAACACTCCATGAATTTGAACTATACCTCCATCGGGATCTTCCCATAAAAAATCCTCCCATTCAAGAGAAATTTCAGAAGGTGTGCTCCGAACCATATAGGTGCGTCAATCAACTTATTGTTAACTCTCCGCGCGCTTTATTGATATGTGAGGGCTTTCAGGGAGTGTTTGAGAATATGGAACCATTTAGCACTGAACCCGTAGTAATAATCGAAGAAGTTTTTCCACAAGATACAAATTCATATGGCACACTATTTGGAGGAAGGCTAATGTCTTTAATGGATAAAGCGGCTGGAATTGTATGTTCAAAATTTGCCCATAGAGAATTTGTAACTATCTCAATAGATACTCTCAAATTTCTACGCCCAGCACATAAAGGAGATTTAATTGAAATTACTGCAAAGATAGTATTCACTTCAACTCATTCTGCAGCATGCAGAGTAATTGCAAAAAGAATTAGTAAATCGGATTGGAAGGGAGATATTATTTGCACAGGATATTTCTTTATGGTGGCAATTGACAATCAAATGAGACCAATACCCATACCGCAATTTACGCCTCAAACCAAAGAAGAAGAAGAGCTTTGGAATAAAGCGAAAACAATTCGCGAAGAGATGGTTAAATAAATTTTAAAAAAAATTATTTTCTATCTTTGCTTATTGCTGGACGATCTAAGAATAATGGCTCTCCTTCAACCCATCCAGGGCAATTATCTTCAACCCAATCTCTGGTTGCCCATTCGCAAATGTCATAGCCCCCAGAAAGTATTCCAGATCTTTTGATATATCCTACTTTAACAATATCCTTATCTTTAGAAAGAACATTTCCTAATTGTTGGGAAGTTGTTCCATGCCTCATTGTACTGTTTATGTGCTCAAGAATCTCTGCTGTATTCCTTGGGCGGTCTTCTAAATATTTCTTAATTTTCTCTCTTATTCTCACTGTTTTCATTTCTAGTCACATCCATTCAATTCCGTATTGAGTCATCGGATAGTAGGAAGGATGGGAGGTTGTCATATAACTGTTGTCTTTAATTCGGTAACTTTGTTACACTAAAAGGGTAAAACATACTTAAATTTTAACATAAAAAAATTTTATTTGTAATAAAATAACTTTCTCCAGTAGAAATGTGTAACATTATGTAACCTTTTCATTATTTTTGTATCAATAATTTAATTAGATAGATTATGCATGGTTCAATTGGTGACAATTCCTGCCGACTAAAATCAGAAGTGGATACCAAAGAAGAGTCTTAGATTGGTTAGCAGACGGAGGTGGCAAAATTAGTGAAGCTGCCACAAACTTAGGTTTGAGATTACCACATGCATCTGCTACATTCAAGAAAATGCGTACAGAGGGCCTGATTACAGTAGATCAAAGTGAACATCAAAAAGGTTCAATACAAAGACTAACATCAGAAGGTTGGAATAAATTAGAGCAAGATGAGGTTGCTAGATTATCCGAAATTAACCTAAATAAAATTCCCAAAAATGCAGATGGTTGTCTAATTGCAAGAGATGGCCCTATGATTCTATTAGGTTACTTAAAAAAGCCTACAAAAGAAGGTTTTATACTACCATCTACACCCATCCCAACATCTGATTTTGAATCGATAGACTCCACTAGAAATGAAGGGGTAGAGGGAGAATGGACATGGGCAATATCAAGAGAGTTTGAAATTCGATGGTTCTCAATTCCAACCCTCAAACGAATTAAAGAACCAGATCAGGATAATCCAGAAGGCATTACCGATTGGAATCAAAAAGAGAGCGCTATTTGCATAATAAGAGCTAGGCTACTAGAACCCGAAAAAGAGTTTTCATTACCTGTTGGCTCATGGTTTCCAAAAACCCCAGATAATGTTTTACCAAAATTGCCTACATTATTGAATGAAGATTATAGCTGGACGCTAGCCACATTTCATAACAATAAACACAAAATAAAACCTCAACAACCAGTAATCGCAGAAATTGAAAGAAGATTGGGAGTAAATTTACTTCTTGAAGCGGCAGCTTGTGATGGAATAATTATTGGTGAAGCAGGACTATTATCGAGAGATGTTAATGAATTTCCAATTAAAGTATTAGAGTATTGGATAAAAAGAATTCATCCAAAACTAAATATTAAATCTCAAAATGAACGTTTTGAATTCCTTTTGGATGAATTAGGAATTATCACACGTTCAAAAAAGAAGCGTAGAACATCAGGAGAACAAGCAACATGGAGTAAATTTAAATTAGATTGGGGAAATTCTAAATGGATTGAAAAAGCAGAATCAAATGAATTATTTTTTGACAATTCACAGATTAGAAAAAATGCATTAATGTCAATTATTGAATGGGTGATGA
The DNA here is from genome assembly GCA_002696315.1 of Methanobacteriota archaeon. Taxonomy (GTDB): domain Archaea; phylum Thermoplasmatota; class Poseidoniia; order Poseidoniales; family Poseidoniaceae; genus MGIIa-I. The sequence continues at coordinate 25,737 of NZRR01000019.1, forward strand.
AAGAGTTCAGAGGAGTTCCTCTTTCAATTCAATGGCCTAGAAATATTGAGCTTCTAGAGAATGAATCAAATTCAATTTTAAGACATCCCGCATTGAGAATAATAATTATTGAAAAATGGAATGGAACAAAACCCAATCTGATGTTAAGGGAAACAAAACAATTTAATTTACCCCTTATGAATTTACACCTAGATAGAGGAATTGTTTTACCAATTAGTGTAGAGATTTCCACCTTACAAGTAGAAAATTCTAGAATTGAAGAAAATTACTCAATTCCTACAAAATTGATGAAACTAATTAAAAAATCACAAATTGAAGTGAATTTGAAGGAATCAAACCTAATTCTTGAATGTTGTAAACAATACCCAACAGGTAATGAATTTGAAGCAAATAAATTAGAATCTGAAAATCCATTAGAATCTTGGATAATTACACCATCTAATTTAAGATGGTTGCGCTGGCAAAGAATTTCAAATAGAATTGACCCTCATTGGGTAGAATTATTACCTCCAGAATTAATTCCAGTCGAATTTATCGGAAAGATCGTGCTAAATGCCCCTAAAAAATGGAAATTAAAGTCTAGAAAAATATTAATTTCAAATTTACAAAATGACCCAGATATTTCGCTGAATTATAGAAAAATATTACTCAATGGGGCCGAAGAAGAAAAAGCGTGGTGGTTTTCATGTTTAATCTCATCTGCACCTTGGTTAGCACCATCCATCAGAGTAAATTTAATTGAATTAGGATTAAAACCATGGATTAAATTTAATCAAAAATTATCTTTAGGTGATTTTAATGAAATATTGAATATGCTTCATTGGATGCAAAAATTAGAGGAAATTGACAATAAATGGATATCTATAATCTCAAACAGTGAAATTAACGATGAAAGTTCTGATGTCGCAATTTGGAAAAAATTAGTCACAAAATTTGAAAATGATACCAAATTAACCTTTGAAGATGCTTCGAACATTGTTTCCAAAGGAGATATTGAATGGTGGGCTCCAATATCAGAAGAACTATTGAAAATATGTATGGAGAGTTCTAAGGGAAGAGCCTGGTTAAAAACTGAAAATATTTCGTGGGCTGCTGCAATTTTACGAAAAAAGGGTGAAACTCACCAACTTCCAGGCTTTGGCGAAATTGGACACTTAGGTTGTAATAATGAATTATTTGAATCATTATTACAGACACTAGACAGGATGGATTCTATCAGAGGTGACAGAGGATTTCAACAACTATTGGATTTAAAAAATTCTCTCGAATATATTAGGAAAGGAATTTCACCAACCATCGGAATTTGTCATAAACACATAAATTGGTTAGCTCAACCTCTTGAATTATGGCCAGATCTTGATTTATTAATTGATTTTGAGGGAGATGAAAATGTTTCAAAAAGAATACTAGCTAAAAAGACAGGATTTCATGAAGGCTTAAGAAATTCACCACAGTTTAAAATTACGTGACAAAGAATTCAAAAAGAATGACAATTTCAGAGTTTTACCACACTGCAACATCGCATGGATTTCTGCCCTTCGCCGGATGGAAATATGATATGTCGATACCAAGTTGTGGTACGTCTGTATCGAAGAACATGGTGATCTTTTGATATGATCCTTGTTGCAAAAACAGACAATAGTGGCTACGAATGGGTCCCCGCCGGACTTTTGGATGATGGTTGGACAACCCCGTAGTCCTCAACGCCCTGGTGAATGGGTCAGGCCTCGGAGGAAACAATGATGTTGGCCGTTAGTCATCAGGGCCCCAAAATTCAAAAAATATCCAAAAACTCAAGTGTGATTCCAATATCAGTTGTTCAATGGCAAGACCGTTTGAGAGAGGTTTACTTGGAGGAACTTTCGATCATTTCCATCAAGGTCATCAAAAATTAATTATGAGCGGTTTGGAAAAATGTAATGTCCTAGAAATTTGGATAACTTCCGACGAGATTGCTTCACAAAAAATAGGGCAGATGCAATCATTTGAAGAACGAAGTTCTTTCTTGGAAGGATGGATAAAAGACAATCAAGACTCGATCGGTTCTAGAGAAGTAGAAAATTCAAACGAAATTTTACCAAGGGTCTATATCATGAAATTAGAAGATAATGTAGGACCTGCAGAATGGAGAATTGATTGTGATGCCATAATTTGTACTGAAGAAACATTACCAGCTTGTGAAAAAATAAATATGAATAGAATTAGTTCAAATTTAAATTCATTAAACATCATATCTGTAGAGCATTTTTTAACTGAAGATGGAATTATTCTATCCAGTAGTTTGATTAGAAAAGGTAGATACAAGCGTGATGGGACTAAATGGATAAATGAGTCTAAAATTTCAAACACATTACAAATGCCAAAATCTGTTGAAAATACCCTTAAAAAACCATTTGGAACACTTTTTCTAGGCCCTGAGGAAGATACCTCAATTGCAATTACAAAATTAAAAAAAGAATTTAATTTAGAAAAAGATACAAAAAAAATTGTGGCAGTTGGCGATGTTTGTGTTTCTGCACTAAGAAAAAGTGGAATAATACCAGATATTTCTGTAATTGATGGGAGAACAAAAAGACAAGATCTACCTGAAGAATTAATTCCAAAAACTGAAGGTTATGATGAAGTAATTAACTGTAGAAATCCAGCAGGGGAAATAACTCCAGAATTTAGTAATTGTTTAATCTCTGCAGCAAAATCAAATCATAAAGTTATGATTATAGTTGACGGAGAAGAAGATCTTGCACCTGTAATCCTTCACTTAGCATTACCGCTAGATGCATTTGTCATTTATGGTCAACCAAATGAAGGTGTTGTAATTTGTATTTCTGATGAAAAAGTAAAATTTAGATGCCAAGCTAGAATTGAAACATTCATTTCCAATTAATTTTCAGAGGTAGTAGAATTCTCGGCATCAGCCAATTTTCCAAATGCCCAACCAAATGCTACAAATGGTGCAGCTACAGCATAAACACCNGGNTCTACCCATCCACTGTTCANAACTCCCCANGTAACATAAAAAGAAATNCCAANTAAAATGCACCANAAAGATACTGTTTTNCTAANACCGCCAGAAAAATCAACCAAAGCAGGCCAAAAATCAGATTTGATATTCATAAACCAACCTTTAATTCCCCCGTCAACATTTGAGGAAATTCCTCTTATTGCTAGTATATTTACNACAACACAAAGGATAATAAAAATTCCATCACTAAATGGTCTAAAATCAGGGTTAGTTGTTTGATACTCTCCACCAATCAAACCTATTGAAAGTAAACTAGACCAAACAACCTTGTCTCCTGTAGGAGTTGCCAGTTTCAATAAATTGAGTAACCACAGCAAAATACCCCAAATAGAAAGTACAAATAACCAACCAGAAATTCGTTTACCTGGTACCAAAAAATTGGNTGTTNCTTCGTCCGCTACTTCACTCATTAATCCCTGCGACTTAGCAACTTGGTTTAACAATTGTCAAAGTCTTGATTGTAATCTAAATTTTCCTTGTACTACTGAAATCATGCCAGGATCAGCATTACGCATTATTTCTGATGCTTCAATTGTAACTGGAATGCAACTATTAATNTCTTTACTTCTACCATATCTACCACGACTTACAGTTTTAGCACTAATCAATCCTAACATATCTAAATTNGAAATTAAATCTGTAACTCTTCTTTGTGTTAAAAAGTTTACACCTGCAAAACGACAAGCTTGCTTGTAAACCTCATAAACCTCTCCAGTTGCAATATTATTCAATCCATTTTGCTCATTAATTAATACCGAAAATAGTACTAATTTTTGTTGAAATGGCAATGTGGCGATTACAGGAGTAATTTGATCACATTCAATTTGATTTTGAGCCATCCTTACATGCCTTTCACAAATCTTTGCTGANCCTTCCTNATCCGCTTTTTCNGTTGAAACNCGTAATAAATCAAGTGCTTTACGNGCNTCTCCATGTTCTTGTGCTGCTAAAGCTGAACAAAGTTGAATTACACCGTTATCGATTACACCTTTAGAAATTCCAAGTTCAGATCTCTTTCTTAAAATATCTTCCAAATGACTAGCTTTATACGGAGTGAATACCACATCTTCCTGACCAAGTCTGCTACGTACTCTTGGATCTAAGTAATCTGTAAATGTTAAATCGTTACTAATTCCTATTACACAACTTCTAGCATTATTCAAATCNGCATTCAAATTAGTAAGATTGTATAATAAATCGTCACCAGATTTTTTCACCAAATGATCTATTTCATCNAGAACAATNACATGAACTCCTCCCATAGCATCCATTCTTTTCACTAATTTNCCAAATACTCTATCTGTCGGCCATCCNGTGAATGGAATTTTTTCTTCAAAATCTTCTATCAATGAATTACCTAAATGAGCAAGTACCCTATATTGGGTATCTACATTCCTACAATTCAATATTAATGGGTTTACGACTCTACCCAATTCATTTCCCTTAGCAATTAATTGATCGCAAATAAATCTGATAACAGCTGTCTTTCCTGCTCCTGTAACACCATACAAAATCATATTAGATGGGATATGNCCTTTCAAGGCTTCAACAAGATTAAACCGAATTGATTCTATTTCTGAATCTCTATGAGGTAATTCATTAGGAACATGACTATGTCTTAGAAGTTCTTTATCAATGAATAATGATGGTGCATCTAGAGCGGAATCGAAAATATTTTTTGTCAAAAAAAGCCCCCCACTCTACAATACATGTTTTTTTGGCTCCTACACAGGTGCGTGCTGGCAGAGCCTACACCGAGGCCATGTAATAAGCCTAACCGATGTTAAAAAATTCAAGTCCCAAATGTCAAGGTAAATATGTTTAAAAAGAAAATAATACATGACTTAAAAGGTTATCTCAGATAGATAAAAAAATAACATTATAAAATTTTAAATTTACCATCAATCCATTCAAATTTTTGTTCATCTCTTACTTGTATAACATTATCAGGTAAATTTGGTAAATCGTTAGAAAGGTAAGGCTTCTTTCCGCTATTAATATCGTCTGCATAATGATGCGTTGCTAAAAATATTGTTTTTGGGTGTTTATTTGCTAATTGAGATAATGTTTCTGGTCGATAATGAGTAGGTACCACAACATGATCAGGGACACCCAACTCAATTACAACCACATCACAATCACCAACTCTAGATTCTATGGATTCACAAGGACCTGAATCCCCAGTATGCATCATTTTAAATCCACTACTATGAGTGAAAACATACCCATTCGGATCAACAAAATCATCATGCACTACTTTGAATCTCTCATAATTCCACCCATTCACACCTAAAATCTCTCCATAAGAATCTTCATTGATTACTACATTTTTATCCATCCGTTCTGTTAAGGAACTAGGATAAGCAAGCTCACATAAATTGTTCAATTTTTCTCTACCATTCGAAGGACAATGTACATTTAAAATTACATTTGAACCTCTGTCTGAAATATATTTCTGATCTAAGATTAAAAATGGAAATCCAAAAATATGGTCTCCATGCCAATGAGTTATCATTAGAGTATTTATCTGGCTCGGCGTCAATTCTCTACGACGTAAACTTGCAAGTACTGTTGGAGGAGCATCTACTAAAATTTGTTCATCAATCAACAATAGTGAATGAAAACGGCCTTGGGGTAGGAAAGCATTCCCTGTTCCGAGAAATTCAAACCTGACCATACCCCTGACAGTCAGCAATCACATATTGGTTTGACGGAAATAATTGAAAATTTAAGTTATTATTTCTCATTAGCGATGTCAGGATCAAAAACACAATAGCGTTATGTTCAAGAATCACACTATGTTGGAACAGATTGTCCAGAGTGACGAGATGGTCTTATGTCAAAAGAAGTATTAATTTTATTCGGAACACAGTCCGGTAATTCAGAAGATTTAGCATCACAATTAGCGAAATCTGCGGAATCGCATAATCTAACCGCTAAGGTTCAGGATATGGAAGAAACAAGTTTAGAGCAAATGGCTCAATCTGAAAGAATACTAATTATTTGTAGTACTTGGGGTGAAGGAGATATGCCTGATTCTGCTGAAGAGTTATGGGACTCAATAAGCGCTGAAGATGCTCCAAGAATGGAAAATACTCATTTTTCTGTTTGCGCATTAGGAGACACAAGTTACGAATTCTTCTGTCAATCTGGCATAGATTGGGATAATAGATTGGAAGAATTAGGTGCTAAGAGAGTATTCCCTAGAAAAGATTGTGATGTTGATTTTGATGAACCTTATGCAGAATGGGCGAATGGAGCACTTCCTGCAATTTCTGCGGTCGTTGGAGTATCTGTTCCTGAACCAGAAAAAGAAGTTGATGCTGTAGAGGAAGTTTCTGTTAAAATAGAAGCGAATATCCCTGAGGAAAAAATCAATACTGAAAAGGAAGTTAAAACAAAAGAAAAAGATTCTAAGTGGAGTATGAAAAATCCATACATGACTACTATAAGTGAAAAAGACATATTAAACGGGCCTGGCGCAACAAAAGAAACTCGTCACGTAAGTATACTTTTAGGAGACAGTGGACTAACTTACAGAGCAGGAGATGCTATAGGTATCATACCCGAAAACCCTGAAAGTACGGTGAATTCATTAATTGAATTACTAGGTTTTGATCCAGAACAAGAAGTTGAGTCTCATTCAGGTACTGTTACACTTTATGATGCTTTGAAGAAAGATTATGAAATTCACAGATTAAACAAAAAATTCGTTAAAGCAATGCCAGAACTAGTTTCCGGAGGTTCTGAAACCACGATAGAAATTAAATTAGTAAGAAGTGAAAGAGCAAATGTAAGAAATGGCTCAAGTTTTGCTTGGGAATTAAAGCATAAAACAGAAACATTACCTAAAAATTATCCAATTCAAAGTACGAATAACCCCTCGGCTAGGGCTGAAGAAATTTCAAAAGACAATGATACTATTGAAGATTATATTTGGTCCAGAGATTAT
>NZRR01000020.1 GCA_002696315.1 Methanobacteriota archaeon
ATCTAAATTTCTGTAATTCATTTTCTTTTGGTTTGTTAGTACTATGGTGATCTAAATATAATCCACAGTTTGAATGAAATGGTAGATCACATATTGCTGTTTTACTATCAATTATGTGATCTAAATTTCCGTTTCTAATTTCTGCAGCATGAGCAAAAATTGTCTCTACATTTGAAAAATATGATTTTAATATTGATGCTGCAATTAATCCATCTAAATCCCCATCAGCTACAATTTTTTCGATTTTTAGCCCATTAAACAAACTCATCGTTGACAAGGTGAAATTAACTTGTTATTCAATTATATCATAGAAAATAATGGTAAATACAAAAAACAATTAATTTTACAGAAAGAATATGGAAACATCCTGTGGTGTTGTTTTAGTCAATTTAGATTCAATATTAATTCTACAGTATCCTCAAGGGCATTGGGATTTACCAAAAGGGCATATTGAAGAAAATGATGATAATCGTAAGCAAACCGCACTAAGGGAGCTTACTGAGGAAACAGGTATTTCAGACATAACCTGGATTGATGGATTTATCAAAAAAACTCAATATGAGTTTGTGAAAAAGGGTAAGAAAATCCAAAAAACTGTTTGGTGGTTATTGGCAAACACATCGGAAATAAATGTAAATCTATCTGAAGAACATAGAAACTATTTATGGTTAGATTGGGATTCTGCAATCAATCAAGTTACACATGATTTAACTAAATCCGTAATTAATTCTGCAAAAAATTTCATTAATCCAAATTAAATCTTGTTTGTTGATTTTCTATGAGTTCTGAAATTGACTTTTCTTCAGATCTTTTGGCAATTGGTATCCAAAGGTATTCATCTTCTACTAATCTAACTGATACCCAACGAGCAAGGACGAATAACCAATCAGATAAGCGATTTAAATATTCTTTTACGAAAGGTCTTACGGAATCTTCTCCTTCATCGTGAATCAGCTTAATCAATTGCCTCTCTGTTCTCCTAACTACTGTTCTTGCAATATGTAAATTCGCAATCGGTGCACTGCCCCCTGGAAGTATAAATGATTCTAATGACTTGAGTTCCATTTGCATAGAATCCATCTCAGATAACAACATATCACTTACTTCTTGTTGTAATAGTACTATTCCTTCGGGGATATTATCTTTAGGACAAGCTAATTCAGCCCCTAAATCAAATAGTTCTTGTTGTATTCTTTTTACTCCGCGAGTAATAATTTGCTGAACCTCAATTACATTTTTTCTTTCTCCGCCATCAGAATGTTTGTCAGGAATTCTATTACTTTCCATTAATACTATGCCAAATATTGAATTCAATTCATCTAAAGTTCCTACCACTTCAAGTCTTGGATGGAATTTAAGCACTCTAGTTCCATCTACCAACGAAGTATAACCTTCGTCGCCAGTACCTGTATGGACTCTGTTGATACGGACCATGCACAAACTAATGCTTACGATTAAAAGCAGTTGTTACAAATTATGACATAATTGGAAAGTTTTTTTGTTTAAATTTTGAACCTATAATATAGATTCCAACCAAATAAATTGATAATTCAACTATTATCAAGCCCCAATACATCGGACTTAGTCCCTGATCCAATAATTCTCGGCCATAAGGTTCACCAAATTTTCCCATAAATACTGCCTGACTAAGCAGGTTTGCACAAAACCAGACTACTATACCCATCCAAAAATAAGTCGATACTGCCCATTTTTCATTTCTTTCCACCGTGTTTGCCTCCATCAGTATCAATATCGTTTTTTAAATTTAAAAAACATTTGTATTATTGCATCAATTATTGCTTAACTTATTGAGACCATCTTCAACTGCTGAAATCCAGGTTTCATCTACTGATTCAAAACCACCTAATTCAAGTAATCTTTGATTCCATTTTTTATATTCATCTTCATTTTTATGATGTTTATGAATTAATGAAAGAGCACTGTAGGCCATAGCATTCAAGTGCTCTTCGTCGATATCCCAGGCTTTTTCAAAACAACTAATCGCCCCGCGTTCACCAAAAATAATACCTCTTCTTAATTGTCTTAATCCAGATTGGGACCAAGCCATTGGGAGTTTTCCAATTAAGAGTGTCCTAAAAATTAGATATATATTTAGAAAAATAATCAATGAAATCAAAACAAATGCTGAAATCTGTTCGAAACCAGTTAATGTAGGCCACTCATTTGAAAATAATGAAATCGTTCCAATAACCAATAAAAAACCTGAACTTGGAGCAATTAGTACATCCATTCTAGTTCTTATAGCATGAATAAGACCGATTACTACTCCAACGCCCCCTAAAATCGTAAGAATTAGGGGTTCAACCGTTGGACCGACTTCTCTTTCCGCTTGCTCGGCTATAAACCCTAAACTACCTAAAATAATAAGTAAAAAACCAAACTTTTGTGAGTGTTCAGGGAAAGGTTGATTTTTACTCATCCAAATTAATATTAAACCTAAAATTGTTGAAATTCCAGTGTAAAAGAGTGTCATATTTATCCCCTTAGTTAATGCTCTCTAAATTTACTTATGATATTTTGTTCCTTTAATTATCTGAATAGAACGATAAATTTGCTCAATTAATATGACGGCAGCTAATTCATGAGGGAATGTTAATTTTGACAACGATAATTTAGAAAAAGAATGTTCTGGAAAACCCTCAGCAGGACCGATTGCGAGATGTATGTCTTCCTGTTCTAACTTCCAGGATTTAATCAAATTTGAAAATTCAATCGAGTTGTGATTTGCTCCATTCTCCTCGAAAAGGATTAATTTTCCATTCTTAGTCAAATTCATCAATTTTTTTAAATATTCATTTTTGGAAAGATTTTCATTATGTTCTATAATTTTCACTGATTCTGAAACTAACCTAGTCAAATACATTTGAATCAAGGAATTTAATGATTTATCTTTAGCCTTTCCATGAAGATGGATGAAAATTCGACCCATTATTACACCGCTACATTATCAAACATAATGATTTAATGTATACGAACCCTTTCAAATAAGAAGTTAGAGGCCTACATAATGAAGTGGTGGCCCTTTGGTAAAGGTGCGAAAAGTCCCCAAAAATATGATAGTGAAATACATATTAAAGGTACTAGAGTTTGGTTACAAAATTTACAAGAAATTTGTGAAAAAAATTTTGATTCTCCTACTAATGGAAAAAGATTAATTCGTGAAATGCAAGTAGAATGGAAGGATGCTGCAAAAAGAAAAGAAATTGACGAAGAGCTAATCGAGGGTTTAGATCGAAGAGCGTTCTATTTGTTGAAGGCTGATGATCAAGAATGGAGTGATTTATTGGATAATTTAAAATTTTGGAGACCAGGATGGAAGGTTGATTAAATGAAAAATTTACCTTTAGAATTTTTAAAAATTAGTCCGGGGAATGTGTACTTAGGTAGGGATAAAGGGAGCCTATATTTTGCTGCAGAAAGACCAAGGCACAAAGTAGAGATAGATTATAACTTTGAAATTACAAAAAATTGTATTACAGAAAAAGAGTGGAGAAGAGTTTTTGAAAAATATCAAAAAGTTCCAAATTATTTCCAGTTAAATCAACAAGATGTCGAGGATTTTTTGAAAATTATAAATGAAGAAAATAAAGAGTTTAAATTTAGACTACCAAGTGAGTCTGAATGGGAACTCGCAAAAAAACAATTAATAGATTCTGTTTTAATGCCTGATAAAAATGGTGAATTAATTGCTGATCAACCTCATGTTAGTTATTGGGGTGCTCCTTGTGATGGAAGTCCATGGTTAGAAGATAATTCTAAATCCGCCGGTTACGGGATGCAATGTACAAAAAAAGGGAAAACTGGTAATAATAAATCAATTACTCCTGGATTTTCATTACATAAATCACATAATAAAAATATTAAATTTAGAATCGTAAAATTACCAAAAGATCATGTTGATTCGTTTGATAAAAAATTACCCTCTGAATTTGATAGATTTGAAATCTTAAAACGTGAAGTTATTATTGCAATTTTTATTGGTATTATTCCCTCATTTATATGGGCTTATTTCAATGCATCTCCTGGATATATTGCAAGTAGTTTTGGGAATTTAATAATGGGGGGTGTTTTTTTCTCATTACTTACGGGGCTAATTTACAGACCTAAACACCCAACTTTAGAATTTACAGAAAATAAACTTATTTCAATTGCCCCTTACACTAAAAAAACTAGAATCTTAAACTCTTTTGAGGATGGGCCCCTCTAATTGAATCTTGAGCACAAATTGCAGCCATATGAATAATATGCCTAACCCCGTCATGTCTTGCAAGGACTTGAACTGGCTTCTCTAAACCTTCAAGAATTGGTCCAGTCATCTCAGCATCACCTAATTCGGAAAGTAACTTGTAAGCTATATTCGCTGATGCAAGATTTGGACAAATCAATACATTTGCTGGTCCGTCTAAAGACATAAATCCATAATCTGATTGTATTTCAGAATTTAAAGCTGTATCACCTTGCATTGGTCCGTCAATAACTAAATTTGGATCTAATTCTCTAGCTAATGAAATCGCATCTTCTAACCTTTCCGTACGCTGTTTTTGACTTGAGCCGAAATTTGAGAAAGATAGCATTGCTACTTTGGGTTCAATTCCAAATCTTCTGGCTACTACTGCTGTTTGTACTGCGATTTCGGCTAATGTTCTTGAATCTGGATATACATTAACTGTAGCATCCGCTAAAAACATCAATTTTCCTTTGACTGACATCATATAACAACCGACTAAACAATGTGCATTTTTATCCTTACCAATTACTTGAATTGCAGGTTTTAAAACATCGGGATAATTTCTATCTAATCCTCCTAATAACCCGTCAGCATCCCCACATGCAACCATTACAGAACCATAATAAGGTCTACTTTTCAATAATCTTTGTGCATCAGCAAGTGTAATTCCTTTCCTACTTCTTTTTTCAAATAAATAATTAGAATATAATCCCAATCTTTTTACACAATTTTTAGGGTCAATAATTTCACAATCAAAAGACAGTGCTAACTCTTCTTTGATTTTTTCAATTTGTTCTTCATCTCCTAATAAAATAGGTTCACAAATATCTTCCCTAATACATTCTGAAACAGCCATTAAAACTTTGGAATTTTCACCTTCTTGGAATACAATTTTCTTTTTTCTTCCTTTAACTTCGTTAATTACTCCTCTCATCATATTATGTGTTAATCCTAATCTAGATTCTAAACTGTCCCTATAATTTTGGTAATCAAAAATACTTGGAGGAATACCAGATATTCCTTCATCTACTGCTGCTTGTGCAACTGCTGATGCTTCCCAGATTAATACTCTACGATCAAACGGTTTAGGTATAATATATTCCTTTCCAAAACTCAACATTTCTCCACCATATGCGAGCTGTACTTCTTCTGGAACTGGTTCTTTAGCTAAACTTGCAAGTGCTCTTGTAGCCGCCATTTTCATACCTTGAGTAATATCTCTTGCCCTAACGTCTAAAGCTCCTCTAAAGATATAGGGAAATCCTAAAACATTGTTAACTTGATTAGGAAAATCTGATCTTCCTGTAGCTATAATAGCATCATTTCTTACAGCTTTTATTTCTTCTGGCATAATCTCAGGAGTTGGGTTTGCTAAAGCAAAAATAATTGGATTTTTAGCCATTGATTGTACCATTTCTCTAGTTACTACTCCTCCCTTCGACAATCCTAAAAATAAATCTGCATTAACCATTGCAGAAGCAAGGTTACCATCATATAAATCTCTAGCATAAGGTGCTTTATATTGATTTAATTCTCCTAATTGTAATCTAGATTTAGTCAGAATTCCTTTCGAGTCACACATTACAATATTCAAGGGATTTACTCCAATTGAAACATAATGATTGGCGCATGCAATTGCACTTGCTCCAGCTCCTGCAATTACTACCTTAATTTCCTCTATTCTTTTTTGTTGTAATTCAACAGCATTGATTAAAGCCGCACCAGTTATTATTGCTGTGCCATGTTGATCATCGTGCATTATTGGTATCTTTGTTTGTTCACTGATTCTTCTTTCTATTTCAAAACATTCAGGTGCTTTAATATCTTCTAAATTTATTCCTCCGAACGTAGGTGCAATATTACAAACTGTTCTGATAAATTCCTCAGGATCTGTTGCATCTATTTCGATATCAAAAACATCAATATCTGCGAATGTTTTGAATAAAAGCCCCTTTCCCTCCATTACTGGTTTTGATGCTAAAGCGCCTATATTTCCTAAGCCTAAAACGGCTGTTCCATTTGAAATTACTGCAACTAAGTTCCCTTTAGATGTATATCGATATGAATCCTCAGGATTCTTTGCAATCTCTAAACAAGGATATGCTACCCCTGGAGAATATGCAAGAGATAATTCTCTTGCTGTTGAATGTGGTTTCGTGGGAACAATTTTTATTTTTCCTCTTGGACTTTTTTCATGATACTCTAAAGCACGTTTACGTAAATTTTGATCTTCAGAACTTGACGATTCCATATCCAAACATGTAACTCAACATTAGTTAATTCTAATTGCTTTGTGTATCTATCTCAATATTTTGTTGATTATATAAGAATCATAAAGTAACCGAATAAAAAATAGTAATTTATTTATTTTTATTAAAATCTGAGTCAGAATACCATGCCTTTCATAAATGATTCAACTTCACGCTCACTTATGATTAAACCTGCGGTAACTAGGTCTGGATTTTTTACAGCCACATTATTTGTTGTAATGATGCTATTTTCAAGTATGTCTCCCATACTTACGGTAGCCAGTGCTCACCTCGGACATCCCGAACATGATAATGCAAATTCTAATGCAAATACATGGGGACTTTCGGGTTCTGAGGATACTGGTTGGGTTACTCTTGAAACAATAGGTGCTTCCCCTACAAATAACCAGCCAGGTTATGCGAATTGGGAATTAAATTTCGCTCCAGGGGCAATTGTTTCTAACGTTAGTTTACAAGTTGGTGTAGATGGAAGTAATGGAATTTATTCAATGAATCCTGAATTATATTCTCCTTCAACACAATATTCATTTTTTGACTGGAGTGAAAATGGTGGTTTTGGATATCAAGAAGGTTTCCTAAATGGAGATGTATATAATGGAAGAATGCAACCAAATAGTGATTTAGGAGCTCAATATAGAATACCTTCTGGTTCTGAAATCACAGATTTAGTATTAGAAGCACTAAGCCCTGTAGATCCTCCTGTATCCCTATCTCCAATCGAATTACAAATTACAGATTGGGATCTAGATCCGAATGATGGAAGATTGTATGTAGCAATAGGTGATTCTGTACTTCAAATTGATAATACAATTAATCCAAATATTATCCATCTTAGAGATTTAGAAGGTACTGTGACTGATTTATTTATTGATGATATTAATCAAAGATTAATGATTACAGCGGGCGGAGAAATAAATGTATATTCACTAATTGATGGAGAATTATTAGTTGAATTGCCCGATGAACCAGTTATTGCGGGAGAAGAGGCTTTTGGGTTCTGGCATTCTTTTGCATCTGCTAATGATATTTATGGAATTTCTCAAAGGGGGCTTTTCCAATTAAATAGTTTAGGAACTGATTGGACTTTAGAACAAACAGCTGGAAATTCAGACTGGCCTGAAGGGGTACCACAAGATATTGAATTTGCTAACGGCATCATGTATGTTTCAATTGAAAATGGAGGGATTGCAAGATGGGATACAAATTCTAACTCAGTTCTAGAATTATTACAAGACCCTAATACTGATAGAGTTCATGAAATGATTATTTCTGGTGATGTACTATACATTGCTACTCGAGATAATGGTATTTTGCGTTGGAATTATGCACAAGATAGCTGGATTAGTGCATGGACAAATGCAAATTGGTTAGATGATAATAATGTCATAGACATAGTAAAATTAGACAATTATATTTTTATTTTGTTAGAAAACAAACTACATCAACACGATTCTTCAATAGGAGTTATGACAAACGAATATGACTTAATCAACGAATTAAATATGGCTAGAGATGGTAAAAATATTATTCCATGGCCATCCAACGGCATACGTTCACCTTCAACTTCAATCGCATTATTAAATGATGGAAGTGGAGTTATGAGTGTTTTAGATCCAATGATATCTGGCCTTTATTCTCAAAAGATGGATCTTGTTAGTTCCCCAAGCGGAACTGAAATGAATTCTGTAATTCAAATTGGAGATAAAGTTTTTGTTGCTTCGGGAGATATTATTGATGTCTTTGATTCATCAATTTGGAAATGGGTAGACCCTATTACAAATTTAGGTGGAAATGTGGTTGCAATGACTACTGATGGGAATCTAATGTATGTCGCAACTGAAGATTCTACAAGTGTTCAAGAATTGGATTCAATGGGAAATCTAACAAGACTTTGGGGTTCAGGTGATTTTACAGATGAAACAATTTTAGGAATTTCTCATGATGACTCTGGATATTTAGTGACATCTCATCCTAACGGAATAACAATAATTGATTTAGCAACTAATGATGCTGGAAATTATGAATACGATGTCGGACCTTACACAGATATAGTTACAGTTGGTGGAATCGCTTATTTAGGTACATTTAATGAGGGTGTTCAAAGAATTGAACTTGCATCTGGTAACGAATTGTCACCATGGAGATCAACTGGTCTTGATGAATTAGAAGAAATTCCTATTGTAGCTGGAAATGGAATGATTTATGTTGGAATTCCTGACTTTGGAGTAACTATATTCGATGAATTAACCGGAGAAATATTAGAAATTTGGGATGGGGGTCAAGGAGGAGATCTACCATCAGATACCATAAGGTCGTTACATATTGATATGGATGGATATGTATGGGTTGGAACAGATGATGGTGCCACTAGATTTAATGGTCAGAGATTTAATGATTTAGATCATGACGGTCAATGGTGGAGTCATAGATACTATGGTATTGATAGTGATTCTACTTATATCTGGGTAGCAATGGCAAATAATGAAATTTGCCGATGGAATCGTCAAACACTTAATGGTGGAGACGATCAAAATTGTTGGGGAGAAGATGATGGATTGCCTTCTGACGGCCCCACTGGTTGGCAAGACTATACCTCTGTAAGATTTGTTGGAACAAATCAATTAATGGTAACAACATTAAATGGTGCAGCATTATTTGATACTAACACGTATACTGTCATTGAAGATTGGAATACCGAGAGTGCTTCAAGTAATTCGCCAGTTGTTCTACATAATGGAATTGTATACCTTGGACTAAATGGTGATGGAATTTTACGTTATAATACTAGTTCAAATCTATGGATGCCAAAATGGTCTTCCACAAATAATATGATTCCTAATAATCAAGTTACTGCGTTAGCATTGGATGAATCAATTCCTGCAATTTGGGTTGGAGGTGATGATAATTTCGATTTGACACAAATTGATTTGAATACGGGTACTGTGATTGGTAATGTTGATTATGGAACTGAAGGACTAGAAGAGTTGTCTCCTCAAAAATTAATAATAGATTCGGGTGTCTTATATTTTATTCCTGAATTAACTTCTCAAGGAGATAATATTGGTAGAATTGATTTAGCAACTCTTACTGGATTAGGAGCAATTAATCCTAGTGATGAATTTGGAGATGATATTTTCATTCATGGTGCAGATATTGTAGAAGGTATTTTACATATTGGAGCCAGTGAAGCTGAAACGAGATGGTGGGCAAGTTATGATGAAGGATACATAATGCGTTATAATTTAACCTCAGATGATTGGGAAGATCCTTTGGAGCCTGGTCAAGAAGTGGGTAGAGCTCTTTCTGTTTATCTCGGAAATAGATTGTATGTAACTTATGGTGATAGTGTAAAAGAATTAGATAGTGGTGGGAATTTATTGAATAGCTGGCCCAATTCACTTGACGGTCCTATTAGAGAAATTGTAGAATATAATGGTGAAATATTATTTGCAACACAATCTGGAATTGCTAGATACGATCCACTTACAGAAACATGGTTAGATTCATGGACGATTGATAATGGGGGATTACACCCTGATTCATTTGATGATGAAATTATTGAATTATATGTTGAAGGTACTAATCTTTGGTATGCTTCAGGAACAACTGGGGGTCAATGGTGGCAAGGTTCTCCTACACTTCAAAGAATTACAGGAAATGACAATAATGCAGATGGAGTTATTGATAGTAATGATCATGATATTTGGGAAAATGCGAATACCCAAGGGTTGCCAAATGGGGATATTTGGTCAATGAAGGAATGTAACGATTACATGCACTTCGGAGTTAGATGGCAAGGTAGTTTTGGTAGTGGCGGAGGAGTAGGTCGATTCAATACCGTTACTGATTCTTGGGAAACTACAAATTTATGGGAAAATAACAATGGTCTAGATGACGATGATGCTGTTGCTTTAGCATGTGATGATCAAGAAGTGATGTACATAGCATATCAAGATGAAGGTCATGGTATTACTAGATACGATTATTCTTCCGGAAATTGGTTGGTAACTTTAGATAGTTCTGATGGAATCTCAGAAGAGCCTGTATGGTGGGACTCTATGGATTGGGGCGGAGGCATGTTAGTCGTTGGCCATTCATACGAAGATGATAGTAATGGAGGAATGTCTATAATCGAAGTTAGTGGAAATCTTGTCTATACTGGTACTGTTTTAGATCAAACTCTTGAAACTTCCTCAATCAATTATGTAGATAATGCTCCCTTTGGAAATGGATTTATCATCGGTAGACCTGGAGGAGATCAAGGATACAGTAGTATAGATTGGTTAGATAATAATGGACAATTATTCAAAGGATATTTTGATAGTCAAACAGATTTCTTAAACGGGAATATTGAAGAATTTGTGGGAAATTCCAATAACTTATACATTGTAACTGCCAATGATAGATTTAGTGATTTAGGAAATTCAATTCTTGAAGGTCAATATGGACCAAACGGAACAATTTCTTGGAATAGAGGATGGTCATTTGGTTTTGATACCATCAAAGATGTTTTATTAGATGATTCCACGAATATGATGTGGATAACAACCCAAGGACTAGGATTATGGAGATTGGATATTACTAATAATAATCTATCCCGTATTTCAGCAAGTCTTTCACCAGATATGGATGGAGTTTCATTAGAGAATAATCTCTTGGCTGTTGGATTAACTGGAATTGGAGGTAGTGTTCCAGGAATTAATGTACTGAATACGAACACACTTCAATGGGATAATGGTGAGTTATTACCTGGTTTACCGAGTAGCTTTATTTTAGATGCAATAAAACATCAAGGAAAAACATGGTTTGCTACGGTAAATGGAGTTGGTGTTTGGAATGATTCAACATCTCAATGGGAAAGTGCGTTAAGTGTCGCAAATGGATTACCTAGTCCAATTATTGACAAATTATATGTTCACTCCTCAGGAGAAATTTGGATGGCTACTCCAGTAGGTGTAGTGAGATATGATCCTGTTACTGAATCATACATGCCAACAATTGATAGGTTAAATGGACTTATTGGAAATAGAGTTAATGATATCTTTGAAGATAATGGAAAATTATTCATTTCGCATAATGGAGCTGGCCCTACTAGACCTGGTGCTAGTGCTTACAATCTAACTACAAATGATGTAGATTTAATTTATAAAATTGATCAAGTTCCAAGCAATACGATAACGGCTCTTTCCGCAGATTCTTGGGGAGTACACGTAGCTACTGATCAAGAACCTATTGTCCATTATAATATGGCAGATAATCAGTTTGAAGATGGTGCTTCGACTTGGCAAATGGGTAATTGGCCTGTAATTGAGATGACAAGTGATGGAAATGATTTATTTGCATTATTTGAAGGAGATTTAGTCAGAATTGATGCACAAGGAATTACTCATTCTGTCAGAAATACATGGTTCCTTGACAATCAAAATGGAGAACCCCTATCATTTAATGATTTATCATTAGGGCCGAACGGATTATTCTTAGTCGGAACAGATGGAATGTATGGCTGGGCATTACCAAACTATGCGCCAATGGATCAAATAATTACTAGATATGCAAACCCACTATCAATTAATGTTGCAGGATTAAATCTAGATATTTCTAACCAAACTCATCCTGGGCATCAAACAACATTAGCATCTACAGCATTTACGATTCCTGTAGATGAAAATTTAGGTGATTTCCAAGAAGGTACTATGCTCTATTCTGATTTACCTCTTGTACTTTCAAGTACAGTGGCTTATTCACCAACATGGATTCATTCTGTGGATATGAAATATAGAGGTGAATGGGATTTATCTGAAACTAATCCAAACATTGGTGCAGAATTACAAAAAGTATTGGATTTGGCAACTATGAGTGTTAATGGAATGGATATTGAACTCAGATTGAAAACTACATTAAATGGTTCTATGAAAGTTAAATTAACCTATGATTGGGAACGTATTCAATCCCCTGTCGAAATAATCAATGTAGAAGATAGGCCTGATGATGGGGGTGGAGTTTTAACCGTTGAATGGACTGCAAGTCCTGATCCAGACTTTAGTTCCTATTCGTTATATATTTTTGAAGGAGATGAATGGAATGATGAACCTGATGCTACATCTTCNGNATGGGGNCAAACTAAGATAGATATTGGNACNAGTGATGGAAATAATCCATTAATTGATGGAGTAGAATATTTNGCNGTNGTTATTGTTACATATGCTGATGGTTCNCAAGGAGANCCNTCGAATATATTTGGACCTGTNATGACTGAAGATGATGTNCCANCTCCNCCAATTTCAGGTTTTGCTGAACCTAATGAAAATGGTGAAGACGGTGAACTATATGTAGAGTGGTCAAAATGTGGAGGATTGGATATTTCTCATACAAGAATTTACATTTACAATCAAGCGATAACAAATGCTATTGCATCCACAAATTATGTAGATGTTGATTACGACCTTGAAAATTCTACTGTATTAGAATTAGATGCTGGAAGTGCATATTGGCTTGCATTAACCTGNGTTGATGATGCAGGNCAAGAAGATTTAGCTAATGCANTAATTATTGGTCCTGCAATTCCTACNGGAGGAATTGATGATGGAGTGCCNCCTCCAAAAATANTGGGNGTTAATGCATTCGATACACCTGATGACGAGGGCGGAAGAATTACAGTAGAATGGGTCCCATCAATNGCCGAAGATTGTGGATTAACTACTNTTTATGCATTAGATGCTGAAGATTGGTTAGGCTGGGATATTGATCCAAGTAGTGGACAAAATATCGTAGTAGAAGAGCCTGTTACTGCAACTACATTTGGAGTTGCAACAATTCTTACAGACTGTAGTAAAAACAGTATAATTATTTCGTCGATTGATGGNGCTTCTTTGATTGATGGTAAAAAGTATTACATTGCTGTAGTAGCTTCTGATAATTGGTTAAATGAAGATTTATTGAATGTAGATATTGTTTCTGCTGAACCATATAAACAACTTGATGCTGGTACTCTAGCACCTGATAGAATTGGATATATTGAGTCTTGGGATGAGCCGAATGATGATGGTTCCGCAATAAGGGTTGCTTGGGAACCTTCACAAGCAAATGATTTCGCCTATTATGTCGTATGGGCAAATAATCAACCAATAAATAACCTTGAAGAATTATGGAATTCAATTGGAGATGACGAGCAAAATTGTGGTTGTACAAGATTTGATCAACAATTTATAGGCTCAGAAAATGAAATTATTGAAATTAGATTGGATAAAGCAAGNTATGGACAGAATTCAAATTTAATCGGTAGTGATTCAAAGCAAGAAGAAATTAAAGCAAATGAATTATTATATGTTACAGTAACTGTTCA
Source organism: Methanobacteriota archaeon (assembly GCA_002696315.1). Taxonomy (GTDB): domain Archaea; phylum Thermoplasmatota; class Poseidoniia; order Poseidoniales; family Poseidoniaceae; genus MGIIa-I. The sequence goes on from NZRR01000020.1 coordinate 13,862, forward strand.
CGATATTAAAGGAAATGTTTGGCTTGATGATTTATTAGAAGTAGATGTGATTCCAATAAATAATTTAGATGATAAAGTTCCGCCTGCAAGAATTACTAATTTAGAAGCAATTGATTGGCCAGAAGATGACGGTACNGCTGTAGGTNTAAATTTTGAAAAGAGTCCTGAAAGCGATGTCGAGCAATATGCAATTTATGCTTCTACTGATTCATTTACATCAGTTGGTTTTGGTGGGCCATTAGACCCAGTAATGTTTACTGGTCGTAATCCTGATCTTCCACTAAAAATTGATAGTTTATCGGATGGTAAAGCAATAATTGCAGAAATGGAAGTATTCCTAAGTGTGATTCCAATTGATTCTGCTGGAAATTCAATAACTGATGGGTTAACCGTTAGTTCTACAATTTCTAAGGATAATCGTGGAGATGATCCAGGAGCATATCTTCCAGACGTAGAAAATGTAAGAGCAAATTGGATATTAGAGGGAACTGCTATTCAAATTGAATGGGATGCATTGTCCAGTTCTGATATTACACATCTTGAAATTTATGCTTCAAAACAAAATTGGGAAAATACTGAAGATGCCGTATTAGTAGCAGAAATTGAAATTACCGAAGAGATCTACGTAATGAATACTTTTGAAGGGGAAAATCTTGATAANTTTTCAGATTGGTATATNGGGGTTTCCGCNGCTGANGATATNACGCATAGNCATTTAGTTAAAGTAAACCATGTAAATCCATATGGAACNGGTGCTGATGGANNTGGTGATGGANCNAGTGCAAACTTTTTACAAAANATGGGTTCTGAAGTAATGATTAGNTTAGCTTTAATTNTAGCAATATTNATTGTTGTNGTACTNATAGTNCGTGGAAGAAAACCTAAAGGAGAAAATTGGCAATTTGAAGGTACTTGGGGNATTCANAANGAACAAGAATCTCAATTATGGAATAATACTCCNGGNGTACANGAANCAGTANCACANCAACCAGTAGCACANCAACCAGTAGCACAACAACCAGTAGCACAGCAACCAGTAGCACAGCAACCAGTACAACAACAGTATACTCAGCAACCAGTACAACAACAGTATACTCAGCAACCAGTACANCAACAGTATACTCAACAAAATAGTAATACAAATGTGAATCAATTAGTTTCAGATTTAAATGAACAATCAAAAGACCCTAATGTTGATACTTCATTCCTTGATGAACTATTGTGAGGCATATGACTCTTGAAAATGACTCTGTTTTCACAACTATTGGTTGGGATGGGAACAAAAGTGTTTTTGCCTTAGACGAACATTTAATTCGTCTAGAGAAACATGCAAATATCGCTGGTATTAAATTTGATAAGGAAATTGAATTAGAAATTAAAAAAAATTTAAAAAATAAAGAATATAAGAAAATTAATACGAATAATAAAATTAAATGTAATAAACCAAATGGATTAATTACAATTAGATTAAACAGAAATAGAGAGGTTATTCTTTCCGAAAGAGATAATGAGTATAATAAAAAATGTGAAAAAATTAAAGCTATTACTGTAGACGTATCTGAGAATTTAAAAAATAATCGAGGAATTAAACTTGGAGAACATTTACCTTATAAAAATTCATTGAAAATTGCAAAAAAATTCGGTGGGAATGCTGCCTTAATCGTAGAAAATAGTTCAATAATTGATGGAGATAGAGCGACATTAATGATTTTAGATAAAGATGGTACTGCTTGGGTTTCATCAAATAAATATGGATCTGTTCAATCAATTACNATTGATTTAATTAAAGANAAATTAATCCAGCGTGGAATACCAATAATTTATGGAAGAATTACTACAGATCTAATTCTTAGAGCAAGTGATGCAATTATGTTGGGTACTGGATTAGGGGTTACGAGAATTTATTCAATTGATGATAGAGTTTTTGAATTCACTAATTCAATATTATTCGAAAATGCAAGTTCTGCTTTTGAAGAAATCATCCAAGAGAAATGGATTGATTTGGATGGAGTTGAAACATTATGATTAAAACGCAAAAATTCTCGTGTTCCGATGATGAATTTATTATTCTAGGTTTAATGGAGTTATTGAGAAAAAATAAATTAATTGGCGAATCTAATTTTTTTGGTGGTTTAGATGAATTACTTTTCCACTCTGGGGGCCCAGTATCCAAAAAGTCCTCAAAAAGTATAATCATTGGTCCTCCAAAATTTCGTTTTTTAGCCAAACAACCATCTAGAGAAAAATTACCTAAAAATAAAATGGAGATTGATCCTCTCAATGGAAACCTTATTTTGGGGCCTGAACCCCCAAATTTAATCTGGGAAGTAGAAAAATGGGAAGTAGAAAAATGGATTCTTCATGATTCTATTGAGGGCGCCACATTATCAAAAAGTTTACAAAAATTAGAAAAATTTCTACCAAATAATGATATTGCTCCAGGGACTATTTGTGGGGCATTTGCATACGATTTATGTCAGTGGACTCAACCTTTACGACTAATTAATCCTCCAAATGAGAACTCATTGATTGGAATATTGTTTTCAATCGATAGGTGGATTATTCATGATAGAGAAAATAAATTTATAGAGATTGGAGCAGAAGTAGGGGATAATTGGTTCATAGAAGTAATTGATTTAATTAAATCTATCACGGATTTAAATAAAATTCAACCAGATTGGCCAGTAAAACCTCCTAAATTTGTTTCTGAAGAATGTTCTAATTTCACAGATTCAGAACATACAAATATAATTGAAAGAGTGCAAGATTCTATAAAATCTGGTGAATTATATCAATTAAATTTTGGAAGAAAATGGAAAGGCCCACTAATGGAAGATCCATGGATATTACAATTAAGATTAGCAAGAATTAATCCTGCACCATGGTCTTGTTATATTTTTTCAAATGATTTAGGATTTTGTTTATGTTCATCAAGTCCTGAAATATTAATTCAAGGTGATGGCCAAGAATTCTATACATCTCCGATAAAAGGAACTAAACCACGCGGAAAAACAAAATCCGAGGATTTAGAGTTAATTAACGATTTAATTAGTTGTTCTAAAGAAAGAGCTGAACATTTAATGCTTGTTGATTTAGAAAAAAATGATATGACTAAATTTTGTAAATTAGGTAGCGTTCATCGTGATAGTTTTCAAGTAGAATCTTTTGCGCAGGTCCATCACTTGGTTAGTGACATAAAAGGTAAGTTTAGTGATAAGTCAGATATTTGGAAGTCATTAGAATTTATGTTTCCAGGGGGAAGCATTAGTGGATGTCCTAAAACAGTAACTATTGCATCCATTGATCAAATTGAGGGTGAAGCACGTTCATTTTGGACTGGGTCAGCAGGGATTATTAATCACAATAATAACTCCATAAGTTTGAATATATTAATCAGAACATTAGAAGGTCATAAAATTAATTCTAAATGGGAGGGAGTTATTCAAGCTGGAGGAGGTTTAGTAATTGGATCAAAACCGAAACTGGAAGTGGAAGAAGCGAAATTAAAGGCTCAAGCATTAAGAAAAATTGTTGGGTGGATTGAAGGTGATATCGATGAAAAATACCCCAAAAAATCCCTTTCGAACTTTATTATTAGTAAAAAAAACTATGGAAATAATAAAAATATAAACATTGGAAAATATACTATTTGGCCTAGGAAATTAGATAATTCTCAAAAAATGATTGCTTTTATAGATAATTTAGATTCATTCTCCTGGAATATTGTTAATGAATTAGCAAAAAATGGGACAAATGTTTGTGTGATTCCGGGTAGGAAAAATAGCCCTACTTTTAATGAAATTATGTCTGAATTATCGCCCTCGCATATTATTATAGGACCTGGGCCTGGAAACCCTAATGTCTCAAAACTATCCATAGAAATTAGTCTAAATGCTCTAGAAGGAAAGTCTCCGCCCTTATTGGGAATTTGTTTAGGCCATCAAGCAATTGGAGTTGCTGCTGGATGGGAAATATGTAAAACTCCAACAGGGGCTATTCATGGAGAAGTTCATCAAATTGAAGATTTAGGATCTTCCTTGACTGACTTTGATAAAAAAATGACAAGGTACCATAGCTTAACTTTGGTTGAACCAAAATTAAATGATAGTGGGTTGAAAGTAGTTGCAAAAATAAAAAATGAAAGTGAATCTGTTATGGCAATTGAACATGAGGAATATCTAATTTATGGAGTACAATTTCATCCTGAATCTGAAGAGAGTCAAGGTGATGGAGCAATTTTTAAAAACTTCTTAAATTGTTAATTTAATAGTGAAATTGAAGAAGTGCATCATACAGGAGTAGATGAGAGAGAATGCCTACTTGCAGACATTGTGGATTTACGGGCGATAGAATGCATTTTATCCATGGAAATGGACCAAGGAAAGATGTTTGCGCTCATTGTGGTGTAAAAATGGGTTTAGTTTCAGAAGAAGATGCTGTGAATCTGTTTTCTAATGAAGTTGCGAATGCAAGACTGAATTTAGTTTCAAGACGCTGGGCTCCGTTCTTTTGGGTTACTCTCCTTTGGAATGCTTGGTTCTTTTTTATTCGGGATGTAAATATATGGAATTGGGTTGTTTTTGGAATTTTATTACTAATTACTTTGACTTTACCAGTACTATTTTTAATTTCTAGTGCAACATATTCCGCGAAAATGGAAAAAGTGACTCCAGATTATAAAAGACCAGATGGTCATTAATTATTCTCCTGTAACCACCATAGACAATTGTTGAAGAGTCAATATAGTTGCAGTAAATCCTAGAAGTAATGTATTCGCACCTGAAATAGTAACAACTAAAACTAGAATTTCAGCTAATAAACCAGCAATTAATAATATTTTTATCGATCCTACACTTCTAAATAAAAACCATTTAGTTAAATCCTCTTCGGATATAGTTTCATTAAATAATCTCATTTTAACCCTGGAACCTTGTATCATTCCTGATTTTAATAATTGCATTCTAAATTCTTCTTCTGCTGAAGATACTCCTGGCATTCTTCCACCTGAGAACATATCCTTCATACTAAATAATATCCACATTGTAGAAATAATATCTACCCCCCCAGCCCAAATTGTTCCAAACAAGGCTAAATGGAGTAGTAATTCATCTAAATCCTCTCCAGCACTAATTTCTACTCCCTTAAGTACAAGATTTAAAATCGCAACTAAAAAGAAAATTAATGCTGGTATTATTACTAATCCTACCCACACAACTTTAGCCGCATCGTGTTTTGCTGATTCAACAATAAATTTCCCTGCTGAATCAGTAATCATAGAAGCAAGTAATAAGCCTGATAAAATTCCAAAAAATGAAATATTTGATAATAATTCATTTTCGATTGTATAAGAATATTGTAACAATATAAATGAAAAGAGAGATATAAAAAACCCTGAAAAGGCTATGGAAGTATGAAATTTGGGTTTGATAAGTTTGAATGAAAACTTATTTTTATTTCCTCTCAAGTCACTCCCCCAAAATAACGAGAAGCTGCCTCCTTTGTAATTATTTACATTATAATTATCATTATTTTGAATGAATTTTAATTACATCTCCATCATTTAATTCATGATCTGAACCAATTATTCGTGAAGATTTACAGTCAACCGCTTTAATAAATCCATCTCCCAAATCTGTATGAACTGCATAAGCCAATCCTTTAGCTGTAGTTGTTTTATCTACCAATAATGCATCTGGTAAAATCTTACCTTCACCGTCCATCCATTTATTTTCATCTTGAACAGGATAGACTACTATCTTTTCCAAACTTTCAAAAATTATCTTATCAATTAAGTCTGTAAATCCAGTTCCACCAATCCTTAATAAAATTGTTCTAATTTTCTCTAAACCATTAATTTGATTTGAAGATAATTTACTTTTACCGTTTTCTGTAATTGTAAAATCACTGGAACCTAATTCATAATCTATCAAATTAGCATTACTAGCCCTTCTTAATGCCAATTCAGTATCTGCTGATGTTGGAAAGATAATACTATTTTTCTTTTTAACAAATTCAATTAATTTTTTTAAATCATCATTATCTGCCACATCTGCTTTATTAGCAGCAACGTATAATGGAAAAATTGATTCCCTTAATTCTAAGGCGAGCCTATGTTTTTTTTCTTCACTCCAATCCCATGGAGTAGATGTATTTTCATTATTTTTAAATCTATTAAAGGCTAGTATTATTTGATTCTCCTTCGCTCCAATTCCTGTTAATGTTTGAAATAAATAATTAATTAATCCCTTATCTCCTTCAGATTGAACTCTACGAACTCCCCTAACCCATCCATTATTTATTATGCCTAATATCCAAGATGCTAATTCTGAAATTAAAAACTCATGTTCTTCTATTGGATCACAATCACTTTTTCCAATCGGATTACCACTTAAGTCGGTTGTACATGATGCATCAATTACCTGAATTAGGGCGTCACATTGAGAGAGGTCTGATAAGAATTGATTTCCTCTACCTTTTCCTTCATGTGCACCTGGAACCAATCCTGCAACGTCTATTAGCGTTACAGGGACATATCTGTCATAATTTTCACAACATCCCGTTCGAGGTGTACATTTAATTTCATCCGTGTTTCGTCCAGATTCTGCAATTCTTTCAACTAATAATTTTGCAGGACAATCATGCCTTGCTCGAATTAATGTGATTCCAACATTGGGATCTATAGTTGTAAATGGATAGTTTGCAATTTCAACATTAATTTGAGTTAATGCCGCAAACATTGTTGATTTACCAACATTTGGTTTACCAACTAATCCTATCTTCATATTTTCTCAACCAACCTGTTATTCATCACTAACTGATGAAAATTATTATTCTATTCTTCTTCTGAAGTTAATCTTTCTAAAATATCTTTTTTAGTTCCTTTAGAATCTATACCCTTTTCTTTAGCAATCTCAACAAGTTCTGCTTTTTTCATTTTTGAATAATCTATTTCTTCACTGACTTGTTCTTCGTTAGACTCTTTAGTGATAATTTTGGCTGGCATCATATCCTTTGTAAATGCTAAACCAAGTTCTGGAAGATCTATCATTCCATCTCCATTAATATCTAATGCGGTTACTAATCTATCAACTTCATGAGGAGGTAAATTTGCTAAGCCTAATTTATTCAAACCTTCTCTAAATTCATATGCGCTTAAGGTCATACTAGAATCTTCATCTAATTGTTTAAAAATATCGAATATTTTCAAGTTATTTTGTTTTAAGTAATCTGAAAGCTCCCAAAGGATATCGTCTGCTGTATCTGTTGATTCTGGTATTTCTACTCCATCAGTATCATGTAAACCTGCACTTACTCTAATTTTAGATTCGCCTACATCCACTTCTGGAATTTCTTTATTTACGTGAATTTCAGTATCTAGTGAAAGACCTTTTCCGAATAAACTTCTAATTGTGTATGTTCCAGACATTAATGAAAAATGTTGTATTCCAATTTGTTCAATACTGCTAGTACCCAAAGGTTGTCCTCTTGAACGAGTTAGTATAAACTGATGGGTTGCTATAAAGGTTCCAATTGTAATGAAATAAAACATTACTGCCACCATTACACTAGTGTCTTCTTGAGCACTTACTGAAGCCAAATAACCAGTTTCTTCGATTGCTTGGTCAACAAAATTATTCATTACGGCCATTAATGAAGATCCTACGGCTCCAATTGCTACTAACCAAAAAGCAGATTTTTGTCTAGTTCTTTCATAATTATCTAATTGCATTGATTCGGGAAGCATACTATTCAATGATGCGAAGGCAACTAAACCCCCAACGCCCCATAATAATAAATGATCCATACTGGCACCAATTCCAACTAAACTAGCATCTCCTCCAAAAGTACTAATTGATGCAAATAGCCCTCCGATTGCTCCTAAGGGAAGTAAAATCATTGCAACCATTGATGATGCTGTTGCTGTAGACTCAACCATTGATTCCCATCTTCCCCGCATCGTGGCAATCAGATTAAATGTAGTTGCAAAAATTGGTATTAGAGCTAAAGTACTCCATAATGCAATTTGAATTGTAAGTATATTATCATCAGTTCCTAACCCTTGACCTGTATAACTTGTAAATGGAGTGAGGGTGAAAAATATCATTATTATTCCAGTAATAGAAAGTAATTTGCTCCAAAGAGCATTTCCAGTACTTTTAGGAATCAGAAACAAAGCTATTGCCATGGACATTGGAATAAGCCACCAACCATGCAATGCTTTAGAAATATTCCAAGCAACTTCTTCGCTTCCACTAAGGAAATAGAATACATTACTAAAAGTAGCATAAACTAATGCTCCTAATGATAAGATAATTAACCAACTTGATACATTCATTTCTGAAACATTGTTATCATGAATGGTCATTAAATGAGCCGCTAATACGCCTAATGCTAACATCCCATAAGCAGCAAAATAAGCAGATGCATGTGTTGTATGAGGTGCATATGAAGTAAAGGATAAAATTACAAACAATAATGTGAGAACAAACCAGAATAAAGAAAACATTGATGCTCCGGCTTCGCTAGAAATTTTAGTACCTAGCATTCTGTTTTGTATATGGAAGCCTGCTCCAATCAAAGTCATTCCGAGGAATCCCCAAAATGTTGCAATGTAAGCTGCTGAACCTAATTTTTCGCTATCAAAGTCTCCAAAAGCTGACATCAATGCAGTAGAATCATAATCAAGCCATAAACTTATGAAAGTTAAAGTCGCTGCTACTGGCATCCAAAATAATCCAAATGACATCCATGTTTTTGCAGCAGATCCTTTATTTTTTGAGAATAAATCGACTAGTCCTACAGGTGCTTTTTCCATTGAGAAAAATGCAATTCCTCTTAATGTACCAGAAAGAGAGCCGATGCCTTTAGATATTCCAAGAAATAAGCCTATTATTATTAAAAAATAAATTATTGTTCCAATTCCCATATTATCACTTACTCCCTAAAAACCTCGCCAACTATTGATGCTAAAACTGTTGCAATACTAACAAAAATTCCTAACATGAACCACCAAATTGAATTGGTTCCAAATAAACCTGAAAATGGTGAAAAATCTCCAAATAAACTGAATGCTTGAGTTGAAATTGCCAAAACACCAAGAACGAGGATTCCTAAAACAGTCAACACTATCCTGGAAGATTCTGGTTCTTCTAAACCTTGTATTACATCTGGAATATTTTCTTCTGCGCCCATGATATCACCTTAAAGATAGTTTGGCCAACATTAATGGCGTCATAAACATTGACCATAGTAACACCATAATTTGCACTCAAATAGGTTATTTCAATTAATAGAAATCAAATAATTTTTCAATTTTATTTCTTCTGTTTAATCCAACTCCAATAGGTACTGGGAGATTTTGATCACTGTAGATTTCTTCCTTCCATCTAGAATAACATTCACAACTTAAATCAGAAAATTCATCTAAGGTTCCACTAACTGAATATCTTTCTATAGCTGCGGCAACCTCTGCATCACATGTTCCACAATTATGTGCGCCCCTTGGTTTCCCTGCAGCTGTTGGATGCACAATTAATCTAGAAAGTACTTTATCTCCCTGTTTAACAAATGGATGTACTTGTTTAATCAATTCCACAAGTGACCATAACCATGGTGGTCTATAATCTCCATTTCTATATAACCTATCAATGATTGTCCCCCTCTGAATATTCATCGGGTTAATTGAGATTTCATCTGAATCATTTACGACTGATTTAACCCATTTGATACATTGAGTAAGAGATTCTCCTTCGGACATAAATGGAGGTTTGAACATCAAATACGATTTAATTCTTAAACTATGATTCTTTAATTGTTCTACAGCATTATGCCAAGATTTTAATGAAAAGCCTTTGTTCACATGGAAACGAAGAACCTCGTCATCATATGCTTCTAAACCAATTGCAACTGTGAAATTTGGATTAAATTTTTTAGCCCAAGATAATTTATCAGATGTTAACTGTTCAGTTCTTGATTCAATTACAAGATGTTTTCCTAATTTATGAGTTTCTTTCAAAACAAATTCCTGAAATTCTAATGGAATTTCTCTATCTTCCAATAAACTTCCTGATGTGTAAACTTTGATCATTTCAACATCTTCGAAATTATTTAATTTCTTCATGGAATAATCCCACTGATTATGTAAATCATCACTTGTAACATCATCCCTTGTATCATTAAAATATCCACAGAATGTACATCCTGAACTCCACCACCAATGACATCCTTTTGTTCTCAAAATCACAGTAGCTGCTTTACAAGGTTCTCCTTCTTTGGTTAATTCAGGAGTAACATACACTGTAGCTGGTTTAGAAGCATCCCAGGAATGTTTTTTTTCCAAAGCCCAAGGAGTATTTTCAGGTGCTTTAATCAAATGATGTAACTTAACACCCGATTTTTGCGACGGAAACAAGTTGACCATTATTACATCGTAATCTGTTTTCACATTTGAACCCCTCTTTCATCAACAATACAAATTCATTCTAATTTACTTTTTAAACCAAGTGAGACCTACATATATTAAACCTCAACTGAATCGGACAAGTTATGAGTGAAGTCTCATCAAACAATGAAAATAACTCAGATATTGTTAAAAAAATAATGTCTGAAATGCCCGCAGATAAGAAAAAATCATTAAAAGGGTGGTATTTCTTTGATTGGGCTAATCAAGCTTATGCACTTACAGTAATGACTGTTATCGCTCCAGCTTTAATGGCTAGTTTATACAATCTAGCAACAGGAACTCAGTCAGGAGATACTTTTTATGCATATGTTCTCACATTTTCAATGATTTTTGTCGTACTAACTGCTCCAGCTTTAGGAGTGATAGCTGATAAAATGCCAGTAAAGAAAAAATTACTCAAATGGTATACTATTGCGGGTATTGGATTTACAGCAATGATGGGGGCTGCACCTTATTTTGGTTCTCAAGGATATATAATTCTAGCAATGATGTATACTATTGGTACAATCGGGTTTACTGGAGGTAATGTGATTTATTATTCCTTCATGCCATATTTAGCACCTAAAAATTGTCAAGATCACGTATCTTCTTGGGGTTATGCATATGGATTTATGGGAGGTTCATTGGTACTAATTTTCCACTTAATTATTTTACTAGGTCCATTTACGTGGGATACTAATTTTAGATTAGCAGTAATATTTGCTACCACCGCTTTATGGTGGTGGGGTTTTGGAATGATGATGTTCAAATGGACTCCAGAACCAGAAATTCCTTCAAATATGGAGTGGAAAGGTATAACAAATGCAACTAAAGTTGCTTATTCTCAAGTTTTTAATACGTTTAAAGAAGTTAAAAAATTCAAAGTACTCGCATTATTTTTGGTTGCGTACTTATTATTCTATGATGGTGTAAATACAATTGCTAGTATGGCTAGCGCTTTTGGTGAATCTGTACTAAGAATAGACCAAAGTATGAACGTATTGTTACTATTAACAATCAACATAGTTGCTGTTCCAATGACAATTGTATTTGGAAAATTAGCGGACATCAGGGGAACTAAATTCGCATTAATGTTAGCATTGGTTATCTATTGCTTCGTAGCAATTGCTGCTGCGGGATTTGCTCCGTTAGAATTAGACCCCAGTACAGATAAAGATGGTGATAATATTCCTGATGATGCAAATCGTTATGATTTCACTTTCACGTATAATGAATCTACTGGACTTTATGATATGGAGACTCTCTACAATAGAGGATATGAAAATTGGGTTGGTGAAACCTCAAGTGGTGATGCTGAGTTCCGAAATAATTTCCAAGAATTTTTCCCTGACCCCGATTATAGTGTAGGTGATGCCGGAGAAAGTTCGATTGGTAAAGGATTACTAGTTTGTTTATTCATCTTAATCATGGTTGCATTATTAGGTGCNGGAATGATGTTCATCCAAAAACAAGAAATGGGATGGATGGGAGTTTTGGCAATTGTTTTTCTGATCGGAGTTGGAATTGTGGGGGCATCTTTCTTGGCAGGGCAAGCCGAAACAAACGAAAAAGAAGTTCTGGCAATTACTGAAGCTGATGCNGCTTCAATTGTTTCTAATTTTGAAAATGCAAATGATCATCGATTTTCAATAATATTTGTAGGAGGTCCTGATAGTAATATTTCTGGAAAAGCAGAGGTTGGAGATAGGCACCCAACACAAGTCGATCAGGGGGGACCAATCGATTGGTGGCCAAAAACAGTAAGAGAATATTTGTGGGCGCCACTTGGAATTAGTGTGTCAATGCAATGGATNATTCTGGGAATGTTTGTTGGAATAGCAATGGGTTCGGCAGGAGCACAAGCTCGTTCAATGTTTACAAAACTGATTCCAGAAACACGCACATCCGAATTCTTTGGTTTCTTTGGTTTCTTAGGTAAATCTGCTGCAATGATTGGTACATTCCTCTATGGTATTGCAAGTTCATTATTTGATAGTCGTGTAGCAATTCTTAGTATTACTCTTGTGATTTTAGCCGGAACCTTCCTAACTAGTAGAGTAGATCTTGAGGAAGGTATTCGTGTAGCTGAAGAAGAGGATGCTCGTAATCGTGGACAAATTCCTGAATAATTTAGTCAAGTGATCATATGACTAAAATGAAGGGCTTCAAATGGGTTCAAACTATCCTTTCAATCATTATTATGCCTATAGGATTCGTGATTTGGGGAATAGCTGCAAGTCCAGGGGTTTTCTTTTTCTTAGAAATATCTAATATGACTGCAGATTGGACGAATTGGCAAAGATCGATTGTATTAGGCATAACTTTAGGAATTGGAGGGTTACTGTGGTGTATAATTGATTTACTAATTGTAGGCATATTAGGAATGATAATTAGACCAAAACTAGAAGATACTAAAGAGCCGACTGAAAGCATGTTAACAATTCGTTGGGGGGTATTTTCGGTATTTCACAGATTAGCGCAACCATCTCTAAAATGGATGGTTCCTTCTTTTGTAGGAAATATTTACTATAGTATGATGGGATGTAAAGTTGGTAAAGGTGTACAAATTAATTCATCATTTGTTAATGATTGCTTTATGGTAGAAATTGGAGATAGAACCATTATTGGTGGTGATGCTACAATTAATGGTCATTTATTTGAAAGAGATGGCATTCATCTTTCAAAGGTTAAAATTGGTAAAAAAGTTGTTATTGGTGCTGGATCTCAAATAAATCCTGGATGTGTTATTGGAGATGGATCCGTAGTTGCAAGTAGAGCAGTACTTCCGAAATTCACAAATATTCCCCAAAAAGAAATTTGGGGGGGAATCCCTGCGAAATTTATTAAAAAAATAGAATAGAAATCTATTCTTCTTCTGCTATTTCCGCTGCTCTAGCTTCAATTGCTTCCGCCATTCTTTCTTCGATTGCTCTTTGCATATGTTGAGATTGCCTTTCCGCTTCCACTGCTTTTTCAATCATTGTGTATCTATCTTTAATTGCTTTATTTAGATCTTCAAATAATGCCATATGTGCAACATACCAATCATCTCTAGCCTTTAGTTCAGTAACTGCGAGTCGTAAGTCATTATCAAGTTCTTCTGATATTCCAAAAACTTTAGCAAGACGATTTTTTTCTCTGATATACTTCTCTTCCATCTTTTCTAATTCTGGTTCTAAGAATTCTACTTGCTTACCAGCTTTGGCTCCACGCATTTCAATTTCTCTTAATCTGTTATCTTTTTCGGTTAAAAGTGCTTCAATACCTTCTTTTTCGATTTCTCTATCTACGATTTCTTTTTCGAGTACCTCGATTTCTGCTTTAAGAGTTGTAATTTCTTGCTCTTGTGCTGAAAATGCATCATAAACTTTGAGAACTCTTTCTGTCTCTTGCTTAAGCGCTTCTTCTAATTCTTTAATCCTTAATTCGGGTGAAATTGTGCTTGTTGGTATCTCGTCAGTCATGAACAATCCCTCTAAGTTTCTGAACACCCCAAGAGTTCGACCATATTAACTGCCACGCTTGAGACATCGATTAATATGCATTATTTTATCAGTTTGTAATAAATCCAATTTCACTTTCTAATGGTCCGCATAACTTTATTTTACCTGAATTATATGGGCATTTTGAACATATTTCTGCATTCTCAGGAGGTTGTCTTTGTATTTCTTCGGGTTCTATTTTATCCATAGAAGACCTGACAATCCAATTTAACAAATTTTTCAATTCTTCTTGTTTAACCTCTTGCAAGGATTCATTCCAAGAAACTAATCTCCCAGAAGCGGCAACATAGATACAAGGAGGCAATATCTTTCTCCCATCAGAACTATTTTTTTGGGTTGAAGAGAGAACATAATTATACAATGCTAACTGAAAACTATGACTTTCTAGTATTTCTTTTTCTGGATGACTTAACTCGAATCTATCTTCTATATTTTCAACTGGAATTTGTAAGGGTGTCCCATTTAATGGGTTTAAATGATTAAATCCAAATAAACTTCCTTCTGTTTTAATATCAACAGCCATTAAAAAACGATTATCTGATTGATCAGATAATGCCAAAACGAGATCTATTCGTCCTGAAAATGAAATCGTTGTTTTCTTAATTTCTGTAGTTTTATTCAAACCATATGGCGTCCATAATTCTAAATCAATTTCATCTGAATCTAAAGATATTGAACATTCAAAAGGCATCTCTGTAAGTAAGCCATCAATTTTGTAACCACCTAAAATGCCCCCGGAACATAATTTTCCAAGAGGCCCCTTTTCGAATAGTTTTGATAATATTGCCAACCTTTCTTTTGTTAGATTCTCATCGGCATCGACAGGCAATAATTCATTGATTATTTCATCTACTATTTCACTATCAAATAATTTCGAATCTTGTTTTCTTTTCCAGGTCAAAGGCAAATCAAAATTATTTCCAATTGCAGGGTTGCCGATCCCTACCTCAACCAATCGATGGAAAATTGTCCCAAAATCTGCTGGACTTGGTAACTTACTCTGAAAACTTGTATCGTCTTCACTATACGGAAGTAGGGGATTCGAATCTAATCCCAAATTTGTACTCAACCAATGTCTTCTCCTGCAAATTCCTGCAGCATCTAATTTATGTGGTGCCATTCTTAATGAATTATTCCTAGATATTATAACTTGATTATTTTCTAATTCAACTGAATTTGAACTTAGTAATAACTCTTCTTCTTTTAATTTATGATATGCGGTTTGGTTAATTATTTGATTTGAAAAACACTTTATCGAATGGAAAATAGTTATTGAATTAAGACCATTTCTAAAATTACTGTTATGATATAACTTAGCTGGCTGTAAATTTAGTATTCCTCCTGGTTTAATCCAAGGATTTTCTTCAGAATTTACTGAATTATATTCGAGCCCTGAGAAGATCATTTCTCCGAATGAGGGGCTCTCTTGTTTTGTTAATTTCATTATCAGATTATTTTTTCCTGAAATCTTGGCTGGAGATCTATTATTACCTCCTACTAAAATTAAATGTTTTTCAACTCTAGTTAAAGCAACGTATAACAATCTTCTATATTCTGCTTGAATTTGGGATTTTGTCAAAAATTTTGATAATTCCCACATTCCACTGTCTATCCCATCTTTACTGGACCATGGCTTTAATTGAGATGAGATTAATTCTGGAGTTACAACTAATCTATTTCGAATAGTCATATTTAATGAATGGTGAGCATCATTAAACAGCCCACATAATACTACAACCTTCGATTCTAGACCTTTAGCCGCATGAATAGTCATAACTCTAACTGCTCCTGAAAGTGGTAATGTTTTAGCTGGCAATTCTCCCCCGTCTTCTCTTAATTCTTCTAAAGCTGACATCAATAACGTACCAGTACCTCCTGTATGCGAATTAATTTCGCTAACTACAGAAATAAATTGTTCTGCCAATTGTCTGTCTTCTGAAGTATTATGAACTAGGAGAATATCAGAAAAATCCAAAGTTTCTTCTAGTAAAGTTATTAATTCTCTAGATTTTGATAATTCATACCATCTTTTGAACATATTTTTTGCTGGGCCGTCTTTAACAAAATTAATTAATAATTGAAATAAATTTTCATTATCTTTAATTGATTTAACAAATTTATGTAGTTCTTTATCACTAAAACATACTAATTCTGATCTTAATAATGCACTCATTGTAGTTGCATTATGTGGGTTAACTGCTGCATTAAGAAGATTATACAATGTTCTGACGATTGGTTGCTTTAGAAGACTCTCTTGCCTGTCAACAATGGCTGGNATACCCCATTTTTTTAAACGACTCATAAGATCAGGAATATGAGTTCTTTTTGGAACAAGTATCATTATATCTTCTGGGTCCACTTTTTCATCGCTTGATACATTAATCCACTCACTTTCATCAGAATTTCCTAATATTCTACACTCTTTAGCATGAATTAATGAATTTAATCTTGCGGCAAGCAATTCATGTTCTCTTTCAAAGGGTTTAGAGCCATTATTATTAACAAAAGGATCTAATGGAGACATTAAATCGTTAGTATTTTCATTATCATCTTCAATAGAAACTGGAAGTATCCATTCTAACTTACCTCCTTTGTTCTTCAGATCTTTGGACGGTTGCAATGATTGAGGTCTTGCATGCCAATTACCTCCAATATAATCATATTTCTCCGAAAATAAATCTTCAAAAACTTCGTTCAATGTTAATAATAAATTTCCTTCCGTCCTATAATTCATTGATAAGTTCAAATATCCCTCTTCACGTTCTAACTGAACGCTATGGTCTAAAATCTCATCATTATCTCCTAATGAATATGTCAATATATTTTCGTCACTACCTTCCATCTGTTCTTCTAAAATAACTCCACTAACAAATTGATTAGATTGTGTCTTAGAAATTATCGGCCTAGGATCCCTACCACTACCTTTTGAAACACCTTGTTTTTTTCTTAAATTTATAAGTCTCTGTTCGTTACTCATTTCAATTCTATTGACTTCACGTATCATTTCAATTGTATTTAGCATAACCGTTACTTGTGCTTGTCTAAATCTAAAGATACTTTGCTTTAAATCGCCCACTATACAAATTGTAGGGTCCCAGAGGGATTCAGGTGATTTTATATCTGATTTTTCTAATTTTCTTCTACCAAAAAGTCTACATAATAATCTAAATTGTTGTGGATTTGTATCTTGATATTCATCAATAATAAACGTTCTAAATCTTCTTCTTAAAGTCTTCAATACATCTAGTCTTTTATTCAAATCATCATAAATATCCTTATGTTCAGAAGCCAATGATAATGCTTTTTCTATATGCCCATCTTCCCATGGATTATTTGGCAAATTATCTAGTTGATTGATAATCTGAGGGGGGTACCAAGTTCTACAAATATCTGGACATCTTGCTAAAAGAAGATCTTCTGCTAATCTTTGAATATCCGAATAATCATGTATTTCTCTTGTATTTTTTATCCTTTTTAGAATTGATTGTACTCCATGTTGAACTGTGAATAAATCTTCAAGTAAACTTATTTGGAGAGGAATAGAAGCTATTAAAGGATTTTCTGGGGGATTAATACTAAGCGGAAATGACGTGAGTTCATAGCCTCTTAGAGTTCCATTAGGGTGGTTAAGAAAACCTAAAGTTGGGTTAAATAACCAGGCACAATAACCCATTCTTCTTAATTTTACGAAATCTTTTTCACTTAAAAGATGGGTGATTTTTTTTCCTATTTCTTTGATTTCTTTAGCCAATACCTTGTTTTTTGNCCCTTTAATAGCAGATAATGGTTTAATTCCTGATGGCCATTTTTCGGAATGGTGATTTGGCAACATTCCACTAGGCATTGAAGATGATTCTGATGTCATTTTCAAATAATTTCTTTCTGACGTAATAATAAAATCAAAATGAGTTAACCATTGTAATTTTTCCCAATCATCCTCTGGAATTCCAGATCTAATCATATCATCATAAGCGGCATAACGACTATTTTCTAATAATGCATTTTCTAATTCTAAATCCTCACTGAAATTAATACATTTGTCATGCCACTCTTTAGCAAGTTTATAGAATTCATCTAATCTTTTCAATCCTGATTTACCTATAGATAAAATCATTTGTTGTATATAATTTTTTATTGCCTCAGATTTAGTAGATTTAGTTGATAATTTCCTAATTTTTGATTCTGATTCCTCAACAAATAAAGATTGTTTTAGCAATTCATTTAATACTTTTTCTGCAACATATCTACCTCCTAATCCTGTAGATAATCGATTTCTGGCTTCAATGAACTTTGAATGATTATTTTTNATTCCCGCCTCAAAAGCATCATCCTCATTTCTAATCCTCCAAGCGGTTTTAATTGCTAATTTTGATAATAACGGCCTTGTCTCATCACTAACATTCTCTTTAGTAAGTGTTTCACTTACTAATCCCATCCAGGGCTTTAGTAGAGATGCGAAAAAGGAATCTATTGTTCCAATTGGGGCCTCATCTAATAAGGAAAGCATTTGTTCAATCAAACCTTTACGGTTAATTCGAGGATCNTCATCATCTTGTTGTTTTTCAAATAATAATGCTCTAATTCTATCTCTTAATTCATCTGCAGCTTCATTGGTGAATGTAATAGCTACACATTCTGAAGGTAGTAATCCGCCCCATTCTTCTAAATTGATCTGTTCTCTTTTTGGCATTCTTAAGGAACCTGGTCCATGTAAGGGCCTTCTAGGTGATTGTGGTAACAAAATTGTAGCTCTCTGCTCATTATTTAGTAGATGTTCAATATACCTTAATGCCATCACNGTTGTTTTTCCTGTTCCTGCTCCAGCTGCAATAGCTACATGCTTATCAATATCTAATCCTAAGCGTTGGCTACGATTTAAATTATTTTTTAATTTCAAAAATTTCCCCTCTTCTCTAAACCTAATCCACAAATTCTACTCACATTACAAAATTGACAATGAGTTCCGGGTATAGGATGTACTTTACCTTCTTTAGCAAAATTTGATGCCTTTATTGCAACATTAATCTTCCAATGCATCCAAGCGCGGAATGGATTTGAATTTGTAGATGAGTTNTCATCTGTAAATCTGTACATTTCATGAGTAAAATATGTTAATTCGCCAATTTCTAAAGAATTAAGATACGTNCTATATTTTGGATCTATTTCTAGGCTATTATTCGTAAAATCTCCTACTTCGGAGATTCCGACCCCAATTACTAAATCACCAGGGTGTGTTAACTCCCAAGCTCTAGCGTATAATGCGAGTTGGGATTCCTCAAAAATTGCTTTCTTGTGTCTTTCTCCCAATTTATCTTTAGTAGGGCCCTCTACTGTTTTTGTATCCCTAATAATAATCAATCTTCTAGGTGTCCAATTTTCTAATGAAAAAGGAGCTACTGATTTATTTCCTTTTTCATTAATTAAAGTACCATCCTCGAATGGNACTAAATCAACACGATCAATCCAACCCCTTAATTTTAATTTTTCAGAAGAGTTATCTGGCCCAAAAATAATAGTTGGTGATTCTTTAGATAAATCCCATTCAAACGCTAAATTAACAATATCTTTAAGATTTAATTCAGAAAGCAATAATTGTCCTATTCTTCCTTTGGGTTTAATTGGTGGCATTTCATTTCCAATCCACTCGTCAAATTCAGAAAGTGTCATTCCTATGAAATCCCTTCTTCTATGCACTGACATAGCATCTGAACGCCAAATCCAATGAGCTTTTTGTGATAATATTTGAATAAATTCCGACATTAATGTTTCTAAACTGAAAGAGTTATCTGTAATATTTTTAATTGTGAAGTCGCTTCTTTCTTCTCCAATTTTAAAACCTAGTTGAAAACAAATTAATTCTGCAAAAGAATCGTGTAACGTCTTTCCTCTGATTCTAACATCTAAATCCTCGTTCATAGTTTCATCTTTAGATAAATATAATTCCGATTCTAACCATCCTTTCCTAGGGCATTGAATCCATTTGTTTAATCTGCTTGCAGACCAAATTTTATGGCNATTTAGCTTAAATTGATTGGTATGTCCACTGCGAATGTCTAACATTTTTATTCCAAGTGATTTAGATTCTAACGGTCTTGGATCAATGCTCGGTGTTGAATTATTACTATTATGGCGTCTTCCAATTACTGGCCATTTAGAATATTCCCTAGGCTTTTTTACATTTCTAGGATATTTTTTTGGAGGAATTAATTTTAAATTAATGGTTGAATAAAAATTCACTCTTTCATTCCAATCTAAATAATCTTCTTTCGTATCTAACCCNAAAGGCTCTCTCTTAATTCGATCTTCATGTATTTCATTTTCAAGAATTACCATCGGAGAACTATGGTTAAGAAGAGGTATGTTTTTATTTTCTAAAAGTCTTAAAGTACCCATTTTTTGTTTAATTGATCTTAAAGTAGTTCCAGTAAACGAAGTAAATGGTTGATCTTTTTTCCAGATTATTTTTTCAGAGGAAAATATGAATATTTCTTTTTCTTTAATCAAATGATTTTCCCAACTATTTTCTGAGGATTTTAACCATTCGGGAATTAATTTGGCATTATCTCTATTCTGATTTAACCATTCTGCAAATGGAGTACATGGGAATGTTTTTGAATCTATTGATGGATCTAGAAATATAATTTGTTTACCGCTATGTATTAAATGATTAAAAAAATGTCTAGATTCACGAATTTTTTCATCTGGGTGTAGCAAACCTGCTTCTCTTAATTCTTCAAAATCCAACCAAGGAAAGTTAGGCATTGAAAGATCCCAATCATCATTACTTAACCCTAGTACAATTACTAAATCAGCATTACATCCTAGAGCATTTTCAGGAGATAAAATTCTAATTGAATCATCATGGCATGCTATTTTTGATAATTTAATCGAGTTGATTAATTCTAATGATTCCTCGACCCATTCAGTACCTTTAATAGGATATTTTAGTCCACATGATTTTTGTATTTTTCTTAAATTTGTATGTAAATGAAGAAGCTTTTGAATCCCAACAACCGATGAATCTGGAATTTTATCTTCCATCCAAGAATTCCAGTCTAATTTTTCTACGATACTATAAAGCCAATCATCTCCAGAATATTTTATTTCAATTATTGGTAACTCTGACTTAGATTCACACCCAATATAATATTCTTTAGTATCCAAAGCGTCTAAATCAGATTCGTTCAGTAATGGACGAAGTAGATTTGCAATAGATAATAGCCACCATTGGGTTTGTTCTCTAAGTTTTTTTTGTGTATCTATTTCCACAAATGGATTATCATACTTTTCTCTACTTAGGGCAAATAACCACTCTTTAAGCGAACCTGATCCACCGAGTATGTGAAATGTTCTAGCAGTTTCCTCAAGTAATTTATAATCTGCAATTGGAAGATATTCTTTTGTTGGGTGGTTTCTATCAAATAGATAATTGTCCTTGAATAAATATTTATTTCTATTCAAGATAGTTTTTAATTTTTCACAAGACCATGCATCTTGACCTATTCCTAATTTCATTAATTCCCCAAGTGAAAATAATGAACTGAGGTATTGCTCTTTTTGAATATCAATATTAATATTAATTCCCATTGATTCAAATAATCTTGGCCATTTTTCTCTACTTTTTTTATTTCTAGGATCTACAATGAGAATTTCATTATTTGCCTCACTATATAAATTATAAGCTGATAAAATACTATGTAATGCTTCATCTGTTTGTGAAGGATTAAATAAACCTAAATGAAAAATTTCTGATTGGTTATTTTGATGATTTAAGTCGTGCTCGGGAACCCAAGAAGGTATTGAAATCTTGGTTTTACAAACTTCTACATCTGCAAGATATGCTCCATGTTCACCTAAACGAAAACTACCGGGATTACATAATTGATGTACAGGTTTATATCTTGAAATAATCTGTAATAATTGTAATTTAGCGTAACTTAAAGTTGGACTCATATCCTGAATAATTATTCCGTCAACATCTCTTAAACTAAATAATTCAAGATTTGGACTATTGACTAATTTTTCAATTATTTTTTTTAATCTTAACCGAGGATGGGTTCCTGCCATTTGTTTTTCAACATTAAGTAATAATTTTTCATACTCAATAATACCTGGATCTGCTTCCCAATTAGATGGTAATTTTCTTTCACAAACTTGCCTATGTAATTGATCTAGCATTCTTGTCTTTCCTCTTGACCAAGTAAATTTCAAATTAGAATGTAATCTAGTAGGAAATCCAGCATTTGATGCTGTTTTAACACAATTATTGTGAATTATCTCAAATAAAATACCATCATCCTCAATAATCGTAGGAAGGCGTAAATCAGAATGTAAAGAATCTATAAGTCGGGGAATTGTCAGATGGAGGCTTGAATCTAAAGGTTTTTGACTTTTTTCTTTTAATTCTTTTAATGCCTGTTTTCTTGATTCTTCATTGGCATAAATAATCATTATTCTAGATGTGGGAATTTCTTCTAAATTTGCCCAGTTCAATAATTTTAAATTATAATTAAATAACCAATCAGGCAAATTTATTCCCCTTTGGATATGCTCAATAGAAATATTTGATTCATCAAACTCGTAATCCATTGTGCCACCTCTATCCACTCTTCGCGTCATGGTTCTTGAATCCTTTCTATCAAATCTTCATAAATAATTTCATCTTTTAGGAAATTTAAAAATGATAAATAATTATAATGTCTCGAATGATTTCGAAAGGATATGGGCAAGAAGAGTATCTCGATAATTCTAATTTCATTAGGTCTAATAATTTGTAATTTCACAATAATTTCCGTAAGTTCTGATTCAACAGATTCTGATTCAGAACGTAATCCTATTTTCGGTGGAATAATTATTGATACCCATGAAAATTATAATAGTTCAATTCCAACAAAAGATGCACCATCAATAGCCCATATTTTTACAGCAACATGGTGTACTCCTTGTGTTGAAGTTGAACATGCAATTGAAGATGTTGCAAATGAAACTGGTACTGTAATGCTCACCTTCCATAGATTCGCTGGGGAAACAGAAGATCCTTTTGGAAGCGAAAATGCCGAGAATTGGTGGAAAGAATGGTTTGATGAAGAAAGACCATTGCAACCCACAGCAATAATTAATGGAGGAGATTCATTAATTGGGGCCACTAAAGGAAGTTATGACAATCTTTACGCTGAGGCGACAACTAAACCAAATTTAGAATCTAATGAGCAAACTGAAACCTCAATGATTCATACATCATTTGATTCTAATTCATCGGAGTTTACATGGGAAGTTCTAGATGTTGATGGATGTGATGAAGTGAAAACATTTGTAAATTTTGTTGAAGATGTTGCATATTTCCCTAATGGGTCAAACGGATTGGATAATTACACCCATATCGTACACCATGTAAAAGAACTCCCTGGAGGGAGTGGAACTACAGATTTAAGTCAAGCATTATCTGAAATTAGTGCATATGACGGGGACGATTTAAAATTAATTATTACATTTGGTTGTATTTCAATGAATACTAACGATCAAGGAGGTAATGAACAAATAACTGATGAAGATAATAGTAGTCTTCTTCCACATCTTGGATTTATTCCAACAATTATGACAATTTTGATAACATCAATAATTATTTCAAGAAGAAATGGTTTTGAAAGCATTTATTGATTTATTTATATCTTCATCTGTGATATGAATATGAGTAACTGCTCGTAATAGATTATCCCCTAATGCAAGTACATGAACATCATGTTCAGCTAATTTTTCAACTACCTGATTTGCGTTTAAATCCCCATTTATTTCTATGTAAACCATATTCGTTTGTACACCTTCTATATTTACTGAAAACATGTCCATTTCATTGATTGCAATGGCTAATTTATTCGCACGTTTATGATCCTCATCTAATCTAGAGATGTTGTGTTCTAATGCATAAATTCCTGCTGCTGCAATTACTCCTGCTTGCCTCATTCCTCCTCCAAACATCTTACGCCATCGGTGAGCTTGAGCAATAAATTCAGAAGAGCCAACCAACAAACTTCCTACTGGTGAGCCAAGGCCTTTAGACAAACAAATAGAAATTGAGTCGTAATCGCGAACTATTCGAGCCGGATTAGTTCCTGTTGCAATGGCTGCATTGAATAAACGAGCACCATCCATGTGTACTGCACAATCATTTTCGTGTGCTACTTTGGCAATAGCATCTAAATTTTCTTGAGAATAACAAGTTCCACCTCCTCGATTGGATGTATTCTCAACACAAACAAGAGAGCCATTAGGAAAATGACCAAGACTTCCGTCACTCTTACGTATTGCTTTTTCTACATCTTCTGGGGTCATTATTCCAAGTTTGCCAGGTACTAAAGCCACAGAACATCCAGAAAGAGCAGCATAGCCCCCTCCTTCGTAAATGTAAATATGACTCGTGCTCTCGGTAATAATCTCATCACCTGGTTTCGTATGGGTGCGAATTGCAATTGCATTTGACATTGTTCCGCTTGGTACAAAAAGAGCTGCTTCCTTATCAAGAAGTTCTGAAATCATATTTTGAAGTGCAATAATAGTTGGATCATCTCCTAATACATCATCACCTACTTTTGCAGTTGCAATTAATTGCCGCATCTCGTCTGTTGGTTTTGTAACTGTATCACTACGGAGGTCTACCATGACAAGTCGACGAAGAAATATTACTTAACGTCATAGATAGATAGAAAATATAGTCAATGTTGTAATTTATAGTTAGTGTATTTTTTAACACGGCTAAAATTAAAAAACCTTGAAAATACCCTCATTAGGGGGTTTTACAACAAAACACTTGATATATGGTACGGTTACCGAGATATATCGGCTATGCCGGTAAAAAATAAAAATGGACGTGAAAAATGATGGGCATAAATATGGACAAGAAAAAACTAGGCATGGAATTTTTTGGCGTTATGGTAATAGTGATGGTTGCACATTCTGGTGACCAACACCCTATGTTAACTGGTTTAACTGCTGGTTTAATGTATACTATGGCAATGGGAATTTCAGGAGGCCACTTAAATCCGGCAATAACGATTGGTTTAATGGCAACGAAAAAAATGGATGCGCAAGAAGGTGGGCAATATATTGCTGCTCAGATTCTAGGAGCGGTGGCGGCTTTCTTAATGGCTGATATCGTACTTGGTGAATCAATTGCAAATGCTGCTGAAACAGGTGGTGCAATCGAATTATGGCAAGATATGGCTGCTATGACATTTGCAGGTTTCATACTAATGATAGTGTGGATAACTACGCTTGATGATAATAAAACTGGTTTCGCTATGGGTGGTTTCGCAGTAGGTATGATTTACTGGATGCTTGAATCTTCAGGGTTTACAGCATGGAATCCTGGGGCGCACCTTGCTCAAGGAATTTGGACAAGTATCATGGCAACTGAACTAACCATTGATCTAGCAACTTTCTGGATGTTCTGGATTTTCCCAACAGTAGGTATTCTGCTTGGTATAGTTTTATGGGAATGGTTTGAAGCAGAAGAAGAAGCTAAAACCGATGTTGTTGAAGCTGACGAGTAAACAGGAAGGTATACTCTGAATCAGATTTAATCTGAGATTTTACCCTCTAGGGGCTGAGGTCCCTAGGGGGTTTTTTTATTTACATTAATTTCAAGTGTTTGGTTAATTCATCAATTTTTTCTGAAGGTGCTGGTCCTATTCCTCCAACAGTTAATGAGTTCGCAGGTATTTGCGTTTTACCTGCATCTCTGATTAAACAAGTAGGTAAATTCGATTTTTTTGCAATCCGAATTATTTCCTCTAATTCCAAGGCCCCTTGTGCCTTCAATACGACTTTTTTTTGACCATTAGATAACCAAGATTGCATTTCAGCAGGATATTTTTCTGATGCTAACAATGCCGCTTTAACTGATGCATGACCGACTTGGGCAGCAATTTTCCCTTTACCCATTTTTAATTCATTATTTACGATTAATACTAGTTTCACTTTTTTCAATGAATAGTAATAAGATTCAGAATATCTCTTTGGAGATGTTAATGAATGGATCCAAGAACGTATGCCCACAATTACTCCGGAGTAGTAATACACTTATTTGACTAAAGGTAATGTCCCAGTTAATTCATCAATTACTCTTCTTGGACCTGGACCTATTCCAAGTAAAGTAATTGTTCCTGCTGGAATTTCGGTTCTTCCTGCATCCTTAACCATCTCCGTGACTAAACCTAATTCTCTAGCCTCGCCATACAATCTTTTCATCGCTTCTAAATTATTTACTTGACAAACAATTTTTCTTGAACCTGAATTACGCCACTCCTCTAAAAGTCTAGGTTTTAATTTTCTTGCAGTTAAAACACAATTTACAGCTGCATGTCCTGCTTGTGCTGCTAATTTACCGGAAGATAATTTCAAATCTTTTCTAGTGATAAGTACCATAGAAATTTCAGAATGGTTTCGGCTCATATTCACTAACCTCAAAATTTAGATTGTTTTCGAATTTTCTAGACATTATTTCAGTAAGAGGATTAGATAACCAAATCATAAAAGTAATATTTCCTACTACATGAAGTAAATCATAAGGTATTCCAACAATTAGATATGGAATTAGCATATCAAAACCAACAGAATGTAAAATTGAAAGTGATACGAACCAATTGAATAAAACTCCTGAAGCTCCCGCAAATAAAATTAATTTCATCAATGTATCAAGTTTATTAGAAAATAATGCTCCTAAACAACCAATTATTGACCATGCCGCAGCCTGATAAATTGTCCAAACCCCATTTCCTAAAATTAAATTTGAGAATAGAGCTATAATTGTTGCTAAAAATATTGATTCTTTGGCCCCCATTCTAATTCCTGCGAGTAAAACAATTACCGTTACTGGTTGTACATTCGGTATTGGACTCATTAAAATTCTTCCAATGATTCCTAAAAGTGCTAAAAGACCTAAAATTACGAATTTATGACCATTGGAATAATTTTTTCCTATCTTCAATAAACTCCAACAAATTATCCCAAGTAATGATAAATTTAGCAATAATGAAGCTACTGGATTCAAATCAAATACATGGTATGCAACCATCTTTCTCAACCTCAAGAAAAGGCATTCATACTTGATTATTCCTCAGAATGGTTTCACCAAGTAGCTATTTGCCAAACAATCACACTATTTTCTAGCATCACTAAGTCTCCAATTCCAACATCTGACATTACTCCATTGTGATATAATGCCCAATAAGCACCACTAAAGTTACCAGTAAGCTCATTTGCATTTAATCCGCCGATTGTATGTACGTAAGGACCCCAATCACCATCATCATACCCTACGTCTAAATCTCCATTAGTAACATTAGTTGCTTCCAACATAAAATTAAATCCTTCAGTATAATTCTCAAAACCGCCAANACAAACACCCGTAGTACGATCTTCAGAATAATTGACTATTCCTTCGGAATTTTCATCTATTAAAATTTCTGAACCACTCATATCAAAATAGGTTCTACCTTCCGTAAAATTAGAAGCCGTCATATTTGATGTTACATCGTCAACTGGAAAATGAATACAAATTACTTGTTTATTTTCCCACTCACTTGGTAAGCCATAGTGTGTATTGTTTTCTGTGGTGATTAAGCTTGAACGTACTTCTTCTGTTGATTCAAGCCATAATTTATTTATTTGAGGAAAAGCTACTATAATGGCAACTAAAACTACCAAAGATATGATTTGAATTTTTCCTATCTTTTCAAACATCTTAATTTCTCCTAAGACGTTCACTCAAGAGTTTACTAATAATTTTACCGTCTGCTCCGCCACCAAGCTCTTTGATTACTACTCCCATTAATGGTCCCATCGCCCCCATTCCTCTCTCTGCAACAAAATCTGCTCTTTCATCTAAAATCCTATCTATTACCTCTTCTATTGATCCTAAATCAGATGGTTTTAATCCTAAAATTTCTGCTTTTTTCATTGATTTTTCAATAAAATTAGTTACTTCTCCGTCCAGATTAGTCCCTCCTTCAAGAATCATATTGATTCCTAAATCAACAAGTCCATCTCTAGTAACTCCTCCTGATTCCCTTACTAACAATAATGCCGCTAGCATTTTAATACTTACTTGATTAATATCAACCCCAGCACCTTCTGCGATTTGTAATCGGCTAGTTTCTAATAACATTGATGCCCAAGCTTTAGCAGGTAATTTGTTTAAATCTGAATCTAAATTACCGCGAACTCCAGCAAAAAATTCATCATCTAATTGTCTTGAGACCAATTGTTTTTGTTGATCGGATGAAATCGCAAATGAATTCAGCCTATCTATTCTTTCGGATTGTGATAATGGCAATCTTTTAGATATCTCTTTCCAATAAGATTCTGTTAATTCAAAGGTAGGTACATCCGTTTCTGGGTACATTCTAGCTCCTGTCGGTAAAGGCCTCATTGCCGAAGTCGTACCATCTTCCGGTGCCCCTTTGGAAATAACGACATTTCTAACCTCTTGTGGAATCCTATGCCAAGCCATTCTTGCTCGATTAATTACTGATTCTAGAGCTAATTCTGCTTGCCATTGAGGTGCACAACATAGTGCAAATGCATCATTATTATTCAAATCTAATAATTCTTTAACTGAATTAACTTCTATCTCTGTTATTCCATATGCGGGTAATTCATCACTGTGAAAAATTCCTGCAACTCCTGCTAATTTTGCTGCACTTGCTAACTCTCTACCAAGTCTTGGTAATTGTGCTCCATCGGAATCTAGAGTTTTTGAACCGAGTTTTCCTGCAAGATAGGGTAATTTAACTGCAAGCATCACTCCGCCATTAGAGATTGTTTTTTCTATCATTTTTGATTCACAATTAGAAAATACTTCTCCAACATTTTGAATCTCCAGAGGAATTTTTTCTTCCATTGTTTTAGATATTTGAGATTCAATTTGGACCTCGGTATTTCTCCTATCTGGAGGAAGCAATGGCATTTCCAATTCCTCCCTTAGAGTGTTTGCTAAACGATAAAAATGTAATTGTCGTACCATTTCTAATTGAATGATTTTAGGAATCCATTCTAAATCTTGACAACCTTTGATTTCTACTCTATCACCACATGCTATTGAAACATTAAGATCTTGTCGAATTGATCCTAATCCTCTTCTAACTCTTCTTGTATCCCTCAATAGTCCACCTAAGGCTATTGCTGTTTCTTTTGCATGTTCTGGAGTAATAATATCTGGTTCTGTAGCAATTTCGACTAAAGGAATGCCTAATCTATCCAAATTCCAAGTAACAATTTCTCCATCTTCAGTTAATTCTGAAGAAAGTTTTCTCGCACTATCCTCTTCAAGACAAATTACGGAAATACCGACTTTTCCTGCATTTGTAACTAAATTCCCATGTGTTGAAATCAAAGTGGTTCTTTGAAATCCTGAAGTATTTGAGCCATCAACAACAGTTTTCCTCATTGCTTGAAGAGTTTCTACTGGATGAGCATTTAGCATGGCTGAGATCATTAATGAAATATCCACAGCATCTTTATCGTGCTCTAAAGGAGGCTGGTCATCTAATTCAATTAATCCTGAATTTGGGGATTGAACATAGATAAAACTTCTATTTCTTTTAGTTTCAAATCTTGCTGCAATATCAATTTTTCCACCTTCTCCACTTGCCGCTCTAAGTTTTCTTTTAGTTCTTGTTAAATTGGATGGAATATTATCAATGGTATAATCGAATAATTTACCTTCTTCTCTAGAATGTAATTTACCTGTTTTTAATTGTTGATGAATTTCTAAACCACACATAAAGCCTAATTGCTGAGGATTTAGGCTATTAATATCTGAAATATCTCCAATTGGTTCCTCAGCCATAATAATCCCAAACGTAACTAACGAATAATAGTGATTCAAAGATATTAGTTTTCAAGGTAATGCCCATGAACCAAAACTAGGTGAGTAAATTGTTCCGTTTATCCTTAGTGTTTCTAAGGTTTGCATTACTCTATCATCATCAAATCCTTCTGATCTTGCTCTTTGTAAAATATCATATGTTGTGGGATTTACTTTAGTTCCTTCAAAAATATCACCAATTGTTCTTTTTAAGAATGATTCTAAATTTCTACCTTTTGTTGTCTTTCCTGATTGTATAGATGTTTCATCAAAATTATCACCCATTAACTCATGTCTCCAGTTTTCAAAAAGACGTAATGCTCTTCTTACATCTTC
>NZRR01000021.1 GCA_002696315.1 Methanobacteriota archaeon
TTTTCAAATCTGGAGAACTAACCAAGCAACTGGTGATCATCTAGAAAAAAGACATGAAGGGATGTTGAAATCGGACCCTTTAATTCTAAAAGGAGGGCACGTATTGATTGATGTAAATTCTTTTTCAAAAGATTTCAGTCAGGTTAAATTAATTGCTTTTGAAGAATCTGGAAACATAAATAGATTGGCTAAAGAATTAAAGGAAGGTGATTCTGTATCTTGGATGGGTTTAAAATGCCAAACGGGCGAAATTCATTTAGAACTTCTAAAATTAAATAAGGCAGTACCCAGAAATAGAATGAGGCCAATGTGTATTTGTGGATCTAAATTCAAATCTTCAGGGAGAAATCAACCATTAAGATGTAAATGTGGAAAAATATACCCTAGATTATGGGTAGGTAGCAAAAAAGAATTAATTGATTGGGTTGAGCCAAGCACAGGAAATAGAAGACATTTGTCAAAGCCTCTAAACCGTAATTAAATCAGATAATGTTTTCACCTAAATCATTAACGAGCATACATGGCAGTACCGACATACGTCTATGCTATTTTTATATTGATTTTTGCTGCAATGGCAACTTGGGTTCTTAATAGAGTTAAATCAAATAGAGAGAAATATATCTCTGAGAACAAGCCTGCAGTGGCGGGTCAAGACCATATTCAAGGCTCAAATCAAGATGATGGTAGGTATGATGAACCCAATCCAGAAGACTTAGAACAAATGGAAAAACTACTTGAAGATGCAGCGGAATTACAAGGAATATAAACATAGATTTTGTATTTATCTGATAAATAGACAGTCTTTTCAAATATATTCAATCCCCGTAGAACCCATAATAAAATTAAGTTCTTCGTGTGGTTTAGTTATTGTCCTAACTCCCTCTTTGCTTGGATTTTCACTTATTAACCAGCTTTCGAATCCTAATTTTTCAATTTCTTTCTGAGCCCGAATTTTATATTTTTGACTACCATCTCCAGCATTTTCGTAAGAAAGTGATGTGATAAATATATCAAACAAATCATTAGATTTTTCAACTAGTGAGGACATATTTGCAATCCTGTCTTTTTTATCGTAAGAATTCATATTAGAATCCCACCCATCAATAACGACTAGTTTCGTAGATTCTAATGAACTACACATTCTAATAAGTTGGTTAATAGTGTCTTCAAATCCGTTGTTTGGAATAGAATCATCTTCAAAACTTAATAGGTGAAATTTTGATGCCTTTGTTAATTGTATTCTACTCATTATCTGGGAAAATCGTTCGTGATTTAATTTATCGCCGGATATCCAAAAAACACGCCCATCTTCATCTAATACTGTTCTAGATTTAACTAAACAGAAACTTGTTTTCCCCATCCCTGGTGGCGCTGAAATGTGAATATTTACCATCTAATCATAACAATGCTAATGTCAATAGTGTAAAGTGATTTGCAAGCATAATCGCTATACACCACTTAATATTGGGAACAGTATGGGAGACGCAACTCTACCCCTAAGAAAAGGTGAAAGGATACCTAGAAAACCATTGCCGAAGTTTGAAGAAGTCGATGGAGGTGCTGTAAAAGGAATATTTTCAAAAGGTATCATTCCATGGAAAATTGCTTTAGACGATGAGAATCAATACGGTCCACATGCCATGGTCGTATTATTGATTATGATGGCAACAGTAACAGGTACATCTTTAGGTCTGATGTGGTTTTTTTTAGGTTAAATTAAAGATTTTCTAGCCTTTTGAACACATTCATCAACTAGTTCAAGACTTACTCCTAAATGATTGTGGGGTTCAAAAACTTCTTCTAATTCTGCAGCTGTTAATTTTGTAGCAACTAAAGGATCTCTTGCACAAACATCAATCAACTCTTCATCATTTGAAATTGATTCCATTGATGCAGCCCTAAGTACTTCATGAGCATCTTCTCTGGAAACACCTTTTTCAACGAGTTCAAGCATTATCTTTTCTGCCATCACAAGTCCCTTTTGATCTCTAATATTTTTCATCATTCTTTCTTTATCTACCCATAAATTAGTCAATACCTTTGTAGTTTTGAATAGAACATCATCTAAGAGAGCAGATGCATGGGATAGGGTGAATCTCTCACTAGATGAATTTGCTAAATCTCTTTCATGCCACAACAGTGCATTTTCCCACGTAGGCATCATAAAAGATCTGACAATTCTAGCCAAACCACAAGCATTTTCACTCATTATAGGATTTCTTTTATGAGCCATAGTTGATGAACCAACTTGTTTCTTTACGTCAAAACCTTCACCTACTTCGGCGATTTCAGTTCTTTGTAAATTTCTTATTTCTTGTAATATTTTTTCACATGAAGTTGAAACATTACACATCCAAGACATAAACTCTGTATAGCGGTCCCTTCCCACAACCTGAGTCGTAACTAGGGGAACGCCTAAACCAAGATGTGTCAAAATTAGTTTTTGTAATTCTCTAGCATGCTCACCCTGTGCTGCACCAGTGCCTACCGCCCCCAGAAATTTACCAACACAAATTCTATCTTTAGATTCATCAATACGATTTAATTGCCTAACTAATTCATCAGTCCATACAGCAACTTTCAATCCAAATGTTATCGGGACTGCTGCCTGTCCATGAGTTCTACCTAGCATCACAGTATCTCTGTGTTTTTCCGCAAGATTCGCACTCACTTCTATTAAATTGCACAATCTATTTCTAAGCATAATGATACTATCTTTTATTTGTAAAGCAACTGCAGTATCCACGATATCGTTACTCGTCGCACCCAGGTGAATACACCAACCCGCAGAACCTGCTTTTTCAGCCATTGCCTTAGTTAGTGCCATGATGTCATGTTTAGTTTCGGCTTCAATTTCCTTTACTCTTTGAGAGGTCACAATTTCTGGCTTGGCTATTTGTTCAATTACTTTGTAATCTTCTTCACTAACTTTTCCTAGTTTCATATGCGCCCAAATCAGTGCTTTTTCAACATCTAATTGTCTTTTATGTCTTCCTTCTTCGGTCCAAATTAATTTAAATTCTTCAGACCCATACCTATAATCTAACGGTGAGAATGGCATCGCTATCAACAAGCCGACGAGTGTTTTGCGTTTGAGTATGACGCTTATTTTACAAGATTTATTGATGAAAACTCAAAATGACCTCTAGTTTTTTCCCATATTATTTCACCTTCACATACAAGTTC
This sequence comes from Methanobacteriota archaeon, assembly GCA_002696315.1. Classification (GTDB taxonomy): domain Archaea; phylum Thermoplasmatota; class Poseidoniia; order Poseidoniales; family Poseidoniaceae; genus MGIIa-I. The sequence continues at coordinate 3,187 of NZRR01000021.1, forward strand.
TGATGAATAATGTGGTGCATTGAGGATACTAGTTTCAAATTCTCCGCCCTCTCCGTCTACGTTAAATCTATATTTGTCTGCTAATTTTTTTAATTCCGCATAATTTGATTTATTTATTATTTTACCGATCCAAGATTTATCTAATCCATTGCTTGATACGGATGTGATTAGAATTTTAAAACCGTCATCTATTAAAGAGGAAATATGATTATCTGGGTTATTGTGCCAAAGAGGTGAAAAGGAATGAATCCCTAATTCCTCGCACATACATTCAATTCTACTTTTTTGGTAATCGCTTCTCAATGCACCACTGACCAAACCATCCAACTTTTCTAAAATTTTACCTTTTCTCATATTCTCAGATATCAAAGATGCAAGTTCTTCCATTTCTGAATTTTCTTCGCCACTTAAAACAAATTCGATATAATTTGTTTCGGAAGCCAAACTTTGTTTTTCGACTATATCTGTAGCAGGAACTTGAAATGTCATACTGTCGCCTGTTCTAATTTTACACCTGATTAGTGATATAACATCCCAACCCTGTAATATAGCCCACCAATGAGCATAAGTCGAATCCTTACCTCCTGAGCTTAATACGGCTACTCGCACAAGACCGACCACAAATCCTTTTTTCATGAATCTCTCGGTTATGTGCTTGTAAACAAGATAGGTTGATAAGACCCTTTAATCAGGGTGAGTCGGTGTGAAGATGCAACCAAGCGGAAGAGGATATGACCATGGAATTACTACATTCAGTCCAGATGGGCGATTGTTTCAAGTTGAATATGCACGTGAATCTGTAAAAAGAGGTACTACAACAGCAGGATTAAAATTTCGCGATGGTGTTGTTCTAATTGTTGACAAGAGAATTAATAGCCGTTTAATTATCCCAGAATCGATTGAAAAAGTATTCAAGATTGATGAACATATTGGCTTTGCAACTAGTGGATTAGTTGCTGATGCAAGACAACTAGTTCAAAGAGCTAGAGTAGAATGCCAAGTTAACAGAATTACTTATGCAGATTCAGTACCAGTAACTACTTTAGCAAAAAAGATTTGTGATTTTAAACAATCATTCACTCAATATGGCGGTTCTAGACCATTTGGTACTGCATTACTCATCGGGGGCGTTGATGATGATGGCATACATTTATTCGAAACCGATCCAAGCGGCGCATACCAATCATATCATGCTGGCGGAATTGGTTCTGGAAGGTCCACTGTTTGTGACTTTTTTGAATCGAATTGGAAGAAAAATATGACTTTGAATGCAGCTATTAAATTAGGTTTAGAGGCATTGAGAACTAGTTTAGATTCAGAATTAAATAGAGAGGCTGTGGAAATTGCTATAGTCGATAAAGATGGATATAGAACATTAAACAGAGAAGATGTTAATAAAAATATTGACAAGTTAAAACCACTAGATAATGATTAATAACGAGGTTTAAATTTGGTTAGTCTTGATGATTGTGTTATTGCTAGGTTTGAAAAATTTGGTAAAAAATTTGAATTATTTGTAGATCCCGACTTAGTTGAACTATGGAAATCAGATAATAATGCAGTTGAATTGAGCAAATTATTAGCTATAGAAGATGTTTTTCTAGATGCCAAGGATGGCGAAAGACCCACTGCAGAATTACTAGAGAAAGTTTTTGATACCTTAGACGTACATAAAATCGCAACAAGAATCCTCTCAGAAGGAGAAATTCAACTAACAGCCAATCAAAGAAAGAAAATGGTGGATATGAAGAGAAAGCAGATTATTCAACACATACAATACAATGCTATAGATCCACGTACAAAAACACCTCACCCCCATACAAGAATTGAGTTGGCATTGGAGCAATCAAAATACTCAGTAGACCCCTTCAAGAGGTTAGAATTACAAGTCAAAGAAGCGGTTAAATTATTGAAACCATTAATTCCATTATCCTTTGAAACCACAAGAATGGCATTCAGAATTTCAGGTAAACATTACGGAGCTACTTCACAATTACTGAGGGAATTTAAAGAAAAAGATGAGTGGTTAGAAAACGGAGATTGGGTTTGTGTTATTGAAATCCCTTCGGGAATGAAGGCAGACTTGATTTCCAAAGTAATGAACAGAGATTCAGGTGCAGAATACAAGGACCTTTAGTTCCGCTTTACTTAAACGCAGACCGTGTCTCGCATGGTCTGGAGGAGAAAGATGAATGAAGTATATTCAGGTGCCCAGGAGCGCCTTGTCATACCCGGTGACAGAATTGAAAATAGTGGCGGACTTGCCGCTGGAAGTGGAATTTTAAAAACAAATGATGGTTTAGTAGCAACCCAATTAGGGCACGTTATGGAGAATAATGGTGTTATTTATCTACAGGCATCAAATTCAACATACATCCCTCGTTCCGGAGACCTCGTAATAGGTTTTGTAAATTCAATGAGATCTAATCTATGGATGTTTGACATAGGAGGGCCATTTGAAGCATTACTGCCAATGAGCCTTTCTCCGTGGAATACTCAATATGGAGATTTAGAAGAACACATGATTGTTGGAGATTATGCATTATTGAGGGTTCAAGAAGTAGATAGTCAACATGGTGTAGTCTGTACTATGAAAGGTATTGGATTAAGAAAAATATCAACTGGTGTTGTAGAGAATATTGGTTCAAATTCAACAAAATTATTTATTGGCGTAGACGGAAGTAATCTTCAAAAAATAAAACAACAAAGTGGTTGTAGAATCACAGTTGCGGATAATGGAAGGATTTGGGTAGAAGGAAGTGATAAGGGAATTTCAGAGGTCAGAAATATTTCTGCATATTTTTCAAAATCAGATACACCCTATCCTAATTTAAAATCGATTAAAAACTTTAATGAAAAAATGGAGGAATTATAATGGGCGGATATGGAGATGTAGAATTAATAAAAAGTAATGGAGAACGATTAGATGGTCGTACTGTAGATGAGTTAAGACCGATCACAATAGAAGTTGGAGTCTTACCTGCTGCAAGAGGATCTTGTAGAATGACATGGGGCTTAAATATCGCTGAAGTAGCAGTATATGGCCCTATGGAAGCACACCCTAGAAAAATCCAAAGACCAGACAGAGCTGTATTAGACGTTAGGTACAACATGGCACCTTTTTCAACATCAGACCGTATTAGACCTGGTTTTAACCGCAGAAGTCGAGAAATTAGTAAAGTAACAGCAGAAGCTTTGGAAAGTATTGTGATGGTTGAAATGTTTCCAAGGTCTAAAATTCGAGTTGAAATCGAGATTTTATGTGCAGAAGCGGGCACTAGGTGCTGCGGAATAACTGCCGCTGCCGTAGCTTTAGCAGATGCAGGAATTCCAATGAAAGATATGTTGGTAAGCGTTGCTGCTGGAAAAATCAATGATATTGTAGTTTTAGATTTAGATAAGGCAGAAGATAATTACGGGCAGGCAGATTTACCAGTTGGAATTCTGCCAAATTCGAAAGAAATTGCTTTTTTACAGATGGATGGAGATCTTTCTCCAGAAGAATTCGAACTTGCTATGAAATACAACATGAAAGCGGTAGATGAAATACATAAACTCCAAGTTGAAGCATTAAAATCAAAATATTCAGGAGGCGAGAATTAATGGTTAAAATTGTACCAAGATTGCTAAAAGACCAATTAGCCAAATTAGCTGAAGAAGATTTGAGGATTGATGAAAGAGGCCGCTTTGAAAGAAGAAAAATTCACATGGAAGTTGATGTATTGAGTAATGCGGAAGGTTCATCAAAAGTAGTTTGGGGAGGAACCATCGTATATGCAGGAGTTAAATTCGCATTAAGAGAGCCGTATTCCGATAGACCAGCAGATGGAGCATTAATGACTTCCGCGGAACTAAGGCCAGTTGCTAATTTAAAATATGAACCAGGACCTCCAAGCCCTGAAAGTATTGAATTGGGGAGAGTTGTAGATAGAGGAATAAGGGAGTCAGGGTGTATAGAGATGGCTTCCCTTTGTGTAGTCCCTGGTGAAAGTGTATGGAACGTTAATTTAGATATTCATGTAATGTCAGACAAGGGAAATATTTTCGATGCATGTGCACTTGCTGGTATTGCTGCTTTGAAGACCGCAACCGTCCCAGCGAATAGATTCGATGTCGGAGAGGATCATAAATTACCAGTAAATAAAATTCCAATAATGTGCTCTTATCAAAAAGTTGGTGGAAGGTTTGTCTATGACCCCTGCGAAGAGGAAGAATTAGGCGGTAATGAGAGAGTACACATCACATTAGGTGATGATGGACATGTGCATTCTCTTCAAAAGGGATTAAAAGGAACTTTCAGCACGGCAGAGTTTGCCGAGATATTTGCTAATGCTGGCGAACAAGCGGAAGAACTAAGGAAAATTGTTGAAGAAATGGTGATTTGATGGCTAAAAGAACACAAAAAGCAGGCGCAACAGCAAAGTTTGGCCCTAGATATGGTGTTAGTGTTAGAAGAAATTCTGCTAATGCAATGAGGAAGAAATCTCAATCATATACTTGCCCAATTTGTCAATACAACAAAGTCAGGAGAAGATCCGTGGGGATTTGGCATTGTAGTAAATGTGATCATACATTCACAGGCGGTGCGTGGGAACCGTTTACTAGAGCAAGTACAGCCAATCAAAGAATAGTAAGAAGAAGTGTAGAAGGTTCCTCTGAAACTGATTTGGTATCTTTGGCCGCACAAGCAGCCATGGATTATGAAACTATACGTGCTAAAGAAGCAGGTGTTGATACCGATGAAGAAGAATAAATCTTCGTTTGAAATTTCAATACCTTCTAAATCTTCAGAATACATCTTTGCTGCTTTAACTGGAGAGGAAGTATCTATTGCTGATGAAATAATCTATTTGTCTGCTAATTCATTAAAAGATTTAAGATCAAGGTGGAATACCATAATGAGAACTATAGAAGTTTCATACAGCGTTATTAAGGAAATAGAGGAATGAATATGGATAATGGTGAACTATTACAAAATATCTTAAGAGATATTCAAGCTACTAGGCAACAATCGATGACAATCAACTCACAAATAAAAGAGTTTGAAGTAACACTCGATGCATTAAGTAAACAGGAAGATGGTAAGAAGGTTTTTAGACAAATAGGTGCATTATTATTTGAAGTCGATGATATGAAAAACATGGAGGAACAATTAATCACAAGTATCGAGACACTAAGAGAACATTTGTCCATGATGGAAAAGCAAGATCAAGAATTAAAAATAAAGTATGAAGAAATTGTATCTGAAATAGAAAACTCAACTGAATGAGGTGTTTAAATTCAAGCGATGGGGCTGGTTAATAAATGGTTAGAAAAACCGTTTAGTTCGGAAGAATATGAAGATTTAATTCATAATTTAAACAGTTCAAATCCTCATTTAGAGGTCTCAGAATGTGCATTATCCTTAGGTTTAGACGGCTTATATCAGATTTCTTCTAAAAAACTTACAAAGGCTGAAACATTGGTTTTAGAATTAATTTCAATACGAAATGAAAGAAACGATAAGAAGATGTTTGAAAATATTGAAAAAGCACTAGCGTTAGTCAGGAGTAAAGAAACTAGAGATTTAGTGTTAGAAGGCAGACTACGAATGGAGTTGGGATTAATAAAAATTCAAACAAATTCAGACGATAATCCAGAATTAGATTTTGAATGGGCCTTAAAGAGATTGTCTTCTGTTTGTGAATATAGTAGATTACATGGTTTATCGATAATAAATAAAGCCGCATATCATGAACACGTGAATGAATTGATGATGGCTCTGCATCATTATGGTGAAATACCATTAAACGGTGATTTCCCAATTGAAATTATTGGTTTTTCGAGAATTGGAGCAGCAAGAATTTACTCACAAATGGGAAATACTTCTGATGCATGTAGGCATTTATATAATGCACATAACCTGTTTAAGAAATCAAGTAACTGGGAGCTTGCTTGGCATTCAGGTTTCCAATTCTTAACGATGGGAGCAGCTCACGTAGATTTAACGGCAGATAGAATGGAGGTTCAGGCAAATAATGCGAAACCAAGAGAAGTCGGAGATGAAAAAATCACACCTAAAATACACCCCTCCGATTTAAAACAAATAGCATTTGATTTAAAAAATTCTGAAGAAATTTATGAAAATGTAGATGAAACAATAAAAGATTTCGTAAATAAAATAATTGAGAATACCGAAATTTTCGACTAATTGAAAAGTCTAATTATTTTTTTTAATTCTGTTAGACCCCATGCTAATTTTTCAGGTGGTTTAGAAAACCATCTAGCCTCATTAATTATCGGATCCTGAGATGATGATAATTTGAGACTCTCATTAGCGTTTATGGTCATTAAAAATACTAATCCCTCGCCAATCTTCTTAGGTTTTTGTTTAACATGTGCCTTTAGCCCTGTCTCTTCAAAAACCTCCCTAATTATCGCCTCTTCGTAGCTTTCTTCCTCTTTAATGTGGCCTCCGGGCAACTCCCAACCACGAAATTTATGATCTACCATTACCCATTTACCTGTTCCTGAAAAATCATCTAATGGTATCTCTTCGGTTGTGATTAGTGCGAAAACATAGCTAATATCATTCATTCAACAAACCCTCTTTACAAATTTCAAAATATTTTCTTGCCCAAATTTCTCCTTCGGAAATTAGTGATCTTGCCATAAAAAAACCCTCTTGAAATTCATTATGGTCTACTAATTCTTTTAATTTTAGTTCTAAATTATCTAATTTCGGAGTTTCTGTTTGTACTGAAAAATCGGTTCTATGTATTTTTGAAGCTAAATCTCTTAATCTATTGTGGAATGAAAAATATTCCCTTTTATCTGGTAAAAAGTCATGCTTGTTATCAAATTTATTATTTATGAAGGATGTAAGTCTAGATTTATTTTTATCTGTAGGTAAAAATTCTAAAACTTGATCATAACACATTAGCGCATCTTTGTATTCTCCAAGAGATTCATGATGTTTTCCTAATTCAATCCATAATTCAAAATTATCCGGTCTATGTGCTAATAACTTCGGCATCAACAAAGAAAATATCTCATCAAAATTATTTTTCCTTAATCTTTCAAGCCTTCTACCAAATATTATGTTCGATCTTCGATCTCTAAAATCCATTTTTTCACACCTTTCAATGAATTCACTTATATCAAATACTCCTGATTGAATGCCTTCCCACCAAATATCTGCATCTAATGGCTCTCTTTTTAATATTGAATTAAATAAATCTACACACGAGGGTAGAATGTTTATTTTTTTTAATTGAGTGATAAAATCTATATTCTTTCCTAAAACAGACAATAAATCTTCCAAGAGTGCATATATTCCACTTTCATCAGCCAATTTTAATTTAATTTTTAGTAAAAGTTCCCAATTTTGAAAATTGGTATAATCATACAATATTGATTGACGAGCACTTTGTTCTGCCCATTCAAGATTTTCATAATTATTTTCACTATCATTTAAACTAAGTTTGAAAAATTTATGGGATTGTGCCCTATGTCTATCTCCTAAACTTTTTTTGGGCATGAAGAAATTACTCTCAGCCAAACTCAATCTATTACCTACCTATAATTTACAAATTCGTTTTTATCAGAATTATAAGGCATTGTTGCATCAATACCAATTTTACTAGTAGTTCCATCTGGATATCTTGTAGGATCTAAGCTACTTCCTTTACGATTAGTAAAAATGTAATAATCTCTATCTGGCTGTGATCTGGTTAATACTGCCCATTCAACTTCATCCCCGTTGCTAATGTCAACATCACCATCCACGATTACCACTTTTTTCAGAGAGGGGTGGCCTGTAAATGCGGCATCTATTGCTTTCCTAGCATCATCTTTAGAATTTGGTTTAATTGATACTGTTGCTGACAACCACCCTGAACCTGCTTTCATCAATCTAACATCTATACATTCTGTAACTTTATTTACCTCTCTTTTAATTGTGGGGGTTCGTGGCAACCCCATCAATGTTTGATGTTCAATCCCCGCAGGTATCAAGGCGTGGAAGTAGGGGTTATTTCGATGATAAATTTTCTTTAATGAAACTATTGGCTGATCTCTAATTTTATCTCTGGTACCTGTTATGTCTACAAATGGTCCTTCTTTAGTATCTTCTAGTGAAATTTCCCCAATCATGACGAATTCTGCATGTGCAGGCACGAAAACACCATTTTCCATTTTTACCACTTCTAGATCTTTTCCATAACCTTCTTTGTGTAATGATGCGGCAACTCTAATCTCTTCGTTATCAAAATCAAATGAAATAGCTGCGCTAAGCAAAACAAATGGATCTGCTCCCATAACTATTGCGATTTTAGTCGTCTCCCCTTTCTCCCTATTTTTATGTGTAATCTTATGTAGGTGTCTTGGGACGATTCTTATCGCCATTTTATTTTCATTTAATACCAACATTCTATGGAAAGAAGCATTAGATACTCCCTCGTCCATAACAAAAACCATAGCAGAGGTTAGATATTTCCCCGCATCGATTGGAAAATATTGAGGGATTGGTAATTTTGATAAATCTACATCTTCGATACAATTTTCGAAAATACTAGCATTTTCTTTACTTATAACCAAAGGATCGATCGGATTATTTATGCCTTTACTGATTAGATCGGCGACTTCTTTTTCTTCAATGCCCAACGTACTCGCAATAACTGATATTTGACATATATCAAGTGCCATTCTGCAATTTATAGCGGATTGAAAACCATCTAAAATTACTGGTTTTTCGGAATGCTCTTTTGAGATACTAGGTAAATCATTAAAATTAGTTAATTTTCTCGAGTCTGAGCCCACACTTTTCAAGTGATCTCTGAAAGCCATGGTACACCTGAACACTAATTAGCGCTTCAAGGTTCGCACTATTTACGTAACAATTTAGTGAATGTCGATAATTAGTATTGCCGCTACGGATATAAAGGATAGGTTTGTGGGCGACCTGCTTCAAGGTGTATTCATGGGTCGTGGACTATTTGCAGGGCGTAAAATGAAAACGGATAGACAGAAGTTTAGGTGGAGCGATAGATACTACAAAAAACGTGTTTCTGGATCTAGGAAAAAACATGATCCATTAGGCGGTTCAACTCAGGCAAAAGGAATTGTTGTTGAAAAAGTTGGTATCGAAGCTAAACAACCAAATTCTGGAATAAGAAAGGCGGTAAAGATTTCCTTAATTAAAAGTGGAAATAAATTAACTGCATTTGCACCGGGAGACGGCGCAATTAGTTTTATTGACGAGCATGACGAGGTAATGGTAGAAGGTATTGGCGGAAGAATGGGTAGATCTTACGGAGATATACCTGGAGTTCGTTATAAAGTAATTCAAGTGAATGGCGTTAGCCTTGATGAAATGGTTAGAGGAAGAAAGGAAAAACCAGTAAGGTGAGGTGATTAATTGACTGATGAAGAAATTATTACTGAAGAGGAAACAGAAGAAGCAACCCCTGTAGATGATACACCTATAGCTGGCCTGGGGACATTAGTTTTTGGCAAATGGGACACATCAGAAATAATTTGTGCAGATCCAGGTTTATCAAAGTACATCAACTTGAAACAAGTAGGTACACCACACACTGGAGGAAAACACGCCAATACTTGGTTTGGGAAATCTAAATTATCTCTTTCTGAAAGGTATATTAACAATTTAATGAGAACTGGAAAATACACAGGAAAGAAACAAAGTGCAACTAAAGCATTCAAATCTGCTTTAGATGAAATTAATCAAAAAACCGATCAAAACCCTCTCCAAATATTTGTTGATGCAATAATTAATTCTGCACAGCGTGAAGAAATTACTCGGATACGTTTTGGTGCAGTATCTCAACCTAAAGCCGTAGACTCTTCACCAAGTAGGAGATTGGATACAGCAATAAGAAATCTTGCAAAGGGCGCTACACAAGGCACTTCCAAATCTAAAAGAAGTCTTAAAGATTGTATAGTTAATGAATTAATTAAAGCCAGTAATGGAGATGCAACATCTTTTGCAATCTCTAAGAAAGAAGAAATCGAAAGAATTGCCGCCTCGGCAAGATAATAAATTTAGGGGAATTCATACGTCGGATTTATGAACTCCATTTGAGTCGCACAATTATTAGACATATTGGTGTTGGAAATGGGAAGGAAAGAAGATAACATTAAGAGGGCAACAGAAGTAATGCATGAACTAGATCAAATACGTAATCTTTGTATTGCGGCGCACATTGATCATGGTAAAACCACACTATCTGATAATCTGATTGCTGGTGCAGGGATGATGAGTGAAGAACTAGCAGGAAAAAGTAGAGTTTTAGATTTTGACGAACAAGAAAGTGCCAGAGGAATTACAATCAATGCAGCTAGTGCTTCAATGGTTCATGCAGTAGAAGGAAATGATTTCTTAATAAATTTGATTGATACGCCTGGTCACGTTGATTTTGGGGGTGATGTTACAAGGGCCATGAGAGCTGTCGATGGTTGTTTTATTCTTACTTGTGCAGTAGAGGGAGCAATGCCTCAAACTGAAACTGTAGTTAGACAAGCCCTCAAAGAAAAAGTTAAACCAGTACTATTCATCAATAAAGTAGACCGTTTAATAAACGAATTACAAGTTACTCCAGAAGATATGATGGCTAGATTCCAAGATCAAATTACTAGAGTAAATACACTAATTAAACAATTTGCTCCTGATGAACACAAGAAAGATTGGCAGGTAAATGTCGCTGATGGTACGGTTGCATTTGGCTCAGCATACCACAACTGGGGTATCACTGTCCCATTCATGAAAAAATCCGGAATCAACTTTAAGGATATTTTTCAATATTGTAATGATGAGAATCAAAGAGAATTGGCTAAAAAAGCACCCGTGCATGAAGTTCTTCTAGATATGGCAGTTTCAGAATTGCCAAGCCCTAAACAGGCTCAATTATACAGAATTCCTAATATTTGGACGGGAGACCTAGAAAGCGAAATAGGTAAATCAATGCTTACATGCGACCCTAAAGGTGATTTGGCAATGATGATTACCAAAATCTGGATGGATCCTCATGCAGGCGAAGTTGCCGTAGGAAGGTTATATTCTGGTGCAATCAATCATGGAGAATCTGTATGGGCAATTGGTGCAGCAAAAGCTGAAAGGGTGCAACAAGTATCCATGATGGTAGGAGGAGATAGAATTCCAGTACCCTCTGTAGTGGCTGGAAATATTGCTGCAGTTACAGGAATACGTTCGGCAGCAGCTGGTGTTACTGTAGTCAGAGACCCTGAAACCACTCCCTTTGAGGCAATAAGGCATTATTCAGAACCTGTAGTTACAGTCGCCGTAGAGCCTAAAAATATGAAGGATTTACCTAAATTTATTGATGCTCTAAGATCATTGGCAAAGTCTGATGCATCGCTAGAAGTATCAACTAATCAAGAAACTGGTGAGGCATTACTTGCAGGTATGGGGGAGTTACATTTAGAAATCACAACATATAGAATAGAAGAGGAACAAGGAATTCAAGTAAAAGTTTCACCACCAATTGTAGTATATCGTGAATCTGTAGAAAGTAATAATCACGGACGTGCATTTGAAGGTAAGTCCCCAAATAGGCACAATAGATTTTATGTTGAAGTTGAGCCATTGCCAGAAGATGTAATCAAAGCATTAAGGAATGGAGAATTTGGTGACGGGACAGTACGACAAGGCGATCGTAAAGAAGTAGGAAACAAATTCTCTGAATATGGATTAGACAAAGATATGATGAGGAATATTTATTCAATAAACGGAACAAACGTCCTTATTAATGCAACCAAAGGTATCCAAAACTTGCATGAAACTCGTGAATTGATTATCGAGGCATTTAACGAGGTTTGTAAAAAAGGTCCTTTGGCTGAAGAACCTGTTATGGGGATGATGGTTAGACTCGTTGATGCTAAACTTCACGAGGATGCAATACACCGAGGACCTGCTCAAACAATCCCTGCGGTTAGAAATTCTATCAGGGGCGCAATGCTAAGAGCAAGGGCTGTAATGATGGAACCAATGCAAAAAACATTCGTTAGTGTGCCTAACAATTGGCTAGGTGGCGTGACAAGCGAAATAACACAGAGAAGAGGAATAATAGAAGATATGCCATCAGAAGGTGAGTCCACAACAGTGATTGGGACTTTACCAGTTGCCGAAACGTTCGGTTTTTCAAATGACATACGGGCGGCCAGCCAAGGAAGGGCCATTTGGAATTCTGAAAATAGAGGTTTTGATATGGTCCCACCACAACTAATTGAGAAAGTAATTGGAAGTATCAGGGAACGTAAAGGACTTAAAGCTGAAAAACCAACAGAATCATATTATACAGACTAATTGATTCGACTAATGTGATAATCTGTTAAATCAGATAATACTTTATGGGCATTATTTTTATTAAATTTTGTCAAACATTCTTTGGATATTCGATGAAATTTTTTAGCTAAGTCCATACAAAATTCAATACTACCGCTCTCATTTAAGTCTGAAATTGCAGAATCGATCATTTCTCTGCTTACTTCATTGCCTTTTCCCAAAACCAAGTTAAGATTTTCAAGTTTAGAACTATTTGAATTAATGGCATGTATAGTCATACAAGTCATTTTACCTTGGACCAAATCACTACCTATTGGTTTTCCTGAGGTTGATGAATCTGAAATTACATCTATCAAATCGTCAACAATTTGAAAACATAAACCTAAATTTAAACCCCATTTCCCTAACAACAAAATTTCCTCTTCTGAAGCATTTGATAAAATTCCTCCTATTTTAGCACATGCTTCGAACATCACTGCAGTTTTTCCTTCTATCATATGCAGATAATCTTCAATAGTTATATTTCGCCTATTCTCATTATCAATATCTAGTTGTTGACCTTCTGAAACTCTTCTTACCATTTCACCAATTATTTTTACTAAGACGGGTAATTTTTCTAGATCTATGGTATTTGAGGATGAAATCAATTCAAATGCAGTCGCTAACATTGCATCTCCGGCATTTATTGCTGTAGGTACATCAAATGCAACATGAACAGAAGGTCTTCCCCTTCTCACTAAATCATCATCCATAATATCGTCATGAATCAAAGTAAAATTGTGAATGATTTCTATTGCTGCACCAACTTCATAATGAGAATGCTTAGATTCTCCTAAAAGATCACCAACCAAATACGGCAATGAAGCCCTCAATCTTTTTCCACCACTTTCAATAAGATATAACATTGCGGACTGTAATTTTTCTTGATTACTTGTAGATAATGTATCGATTATTATTTTTTCTATAATTGGCGAATGTTCCTTAAGACTGGATAGTACTGATTCTGGCAGACTCAAATTAATTCCCCCTTATTTATTATTTGAAGATCATATTTTAAATAATCTTTAGAATCGTTTGGCCACCAATCTTTCAAGTATAAATTTATAATCGCTAAAAACCATGGTGCAATTATTTCGGGATTTTCATTGCAAAAAATTGTCAAATCTTCTTTAGAAAGCCATTTAATCTCTGAAACCTCGTTTGAATTAAGATTCAAATCTACTTTGAAATGAGTTGCGATAACATAATCTATCTCATGTTCAACCCAACCTGACTTAGCCTTAGCTTTATACTCAAACCTCCCAATTAAATTAAAATCGGATGGTTTCATATTTGATGTATCAATTCCTAGCTCCTGTGGCATTTTTCTTATAGCTGCCTTAGCAACACCTTCTACAATCCCAGATTCTAATTCACCATAATCAAATAATGGATGACTACAACAACTATTTGCCCAGTAACCAGGAAAGGTGATTTTATCGTCTGATCTTTTTTGAATTAACAATCTATTCTTATTATCAAAAATCAACACACTAAATGCTCTGTGCAAGATCCCCTCATCTCTATGTGCTTCGAATTTTGATACAGGACCTACGACCTCATCGTTAGAGTTAACTCTGATGCATGATTCTCCCATCATTTCTGATTGATTTGAATCATATTCACCTAATAATTCTCGTGATTTCATGTAGGCACCACTACCCGGAACATATCTTTGCATATAGATATTACAAAAAAAACATTAAGATTATGCAATTATACCTAATTTAAAAACTCTGTTCCAACATATTCTTCACCACTTATTGCCTTTAGAATCATTTCAACATTATTGCCGTTAATTATTGAGACTCTCGCACCTGTTTTATGACAATTTATTGCCCTTTTTAATTTCAAGGACATTCCTCCAGTAACATCATTTGGTATTTTTGTAGTCACAATTTCTTGATTATTGGGGTAAAATTCCCTAATCAAATTCCCTCCATTTGGTAGACTCGGGTCATCAATTAATCCCAAGGCGCCATCCATTGTGAAAATAACATGAGATGGTTTGAATACATTACAAATAATCTCACATAAATCATCTCCAGATAAAATCCCAAATTCCTTTTCTGTATTAGAATCTACAACATCTCCNTAAGTGACNGNTACATAANCANCNCNTNTTNNTCNNAAAAANTCTTCANCNAGTGTGTAATCTAANCCTAANCCAATNCCNTTTTTATGNGGNGAATAACTTTTAGCATCTATAGAATAACTNGCTAGTNTAGANATTATTAATTTNTTAAGNATTTCCATATCNTTNCNTATCTCCNCNATAGCCTTGTATTGNTCNTCAANAATTTCTAAAANTTTACCTTCGGATATTCTCCATTTTTTAGCNTTAATATGNCCATATCCNCCTGCACCNTGTACAATAATNACNTTCTTNCCCATGTTTAAAATNTCAGATATNGTNTNAGATANTTTATCAATNATTTNNAATTTNGCCGAACACTTTTCTGACTTGTTTGTAATCAAACTNCCNCCAAATTTGATTAACACTAGGTTCTCGGACATTATACATGCGTCAATGCACAAACTAATATGCAATGTGGCTAGATAATGATAATGGTGGATTTAATGGGCGAAGATACTGATGTTGAAATGTTTATCAAATACTTGCAAGTACAACTCGAAGATACTATGGAAATTCTAGATTTACAAGCAAGACAATTAAGACAGTGGCAAATAGAGTCTGCCATCCAAGAAGGTTTGAAATTTTTGAATAATGTCGAAGAGAAAAGAAAATTAGGATTAAACGATATTTTTAAAGAAAGAGAGCCCGTTAGAATAATTAAAAAAAGAGAAAAGTCTGAAATTAAAAATTTTAACTCTGAAGAAAATTTAATCTGTCCTAAGTGCGATCATGAAATGACCGAAAATCTAGATTTCTGTGAATCTTGTGGTCACAAACTATAGTTCATTCTTCTTCCAAATTCTCTAAGACTTCCAATAATTCAGGATCGTCATTAGATACTTTGTAAAGATATTGAGGAGGGATTTCTTCTGTTAAAAATACTAATTTTCCAGCACGAAAAATCTCCACTCCGTCGGCAATAGCCCTAATTGCATCCACTTCTACAATTGAGGGTGAATTAATTCTTACACTACCTGCCTCAAAAGCTTTTGCAATTGATTTTGATAAGTGTACATGCCTTCGATCCCCACCCTTTATTCCTAATTTTATTATATCGTCAACTTCTTCTTTATCNACTGGATAAAATAATACTTCGGGAATATCGTCTGTCGGCAAATCTATTTCAATTTCAATACTATGNCCATATGTAGCTCTCATTCTTTCTCCTTGAACTTCATATCTACCTTTTTCTTCAGTAGTGGCGACTGCCTCAAAATGCCACGGCTTCAACCAATGAAAATCTCTTCTTTGTGCTTTAATCCCGTCACATAANGATGATACATCTACCCAACCATTAATATCCATTTCAACACTGAATTTTTCTGGAGCGTGTCTTAAAACCAGGGCTAAAATTCTTCCTAATTTGTCAGATTCTCTATCACTCATTATGAATTTGCCTTCTTCATTACTTATTGGGCAATTAGAACCTTTGAAATATCCGTGTTTACTTTTTCTCAACATTAGTCAAGGCGACAAGGGTCTTATTCATAATCGATGCGGTCACAATCTTGCAACCGAGGGGTTCACAAACACCAATAGTTTCCGGTGGTTGTGACAACCCCCGTTATTGCAGGATTTCTAAGAACCCCATTTGCTAGAGCACACAAAGGATTTCTCAAAGAAATTAGACCCGATGATTTCTCTTCGAAAGTAGTAAAGGCTTTAATTTCCAAAAACCCATCATTATTAAATGATTTAGAGGATTTATTACTCGGTTGTGCATATCCAGAAGGTGAACAAGGGAACAATATTGCTAGAATAATTACCTATTTGTCTGACTTGCCAGAAAGTATTCCTGCATCTACAACAAATCGGCTATGCGGCTCCTCAATGCAAACAATACACATGGCATGCGGTTCAATTAGCATGGGTGCTGGAGATGTTTTTCTATGCGGAGGAGTTGAATCAATGACTAGGATAAAGAGAGGTGGTTTTAATTTCACTCCTAACAAAATTCTCCAAAATAAAAGTCCTGATGCTTATGTCTCAATGGGTTTAACTGCAGAAAATGTTTCAAAAAAATACAAAATAAATAGATATGATCAAGAAGTCTTTGCACTAGAAAGTCACAAGAAAGCCTCCAATGCATATGAAAAAGGACATATGGATTCAGAAATTGTTCCTATAACAACCAATGAAGGGGTGTTTTCAAAGGATGAATGTNTTAGAGAAAGTAGTAATTTAGACTCGATGGCGAAATTAAAACCTGCATTTCTTGAAAATGGCACCGTTACTGCTGCCACATCTTCACCTTTAACTGATGGTGCTGCATTTACAATTATTTGTTCTGAAGATTACGCATTAAAAAATAATATACAGCCATTGGCCAAAATAATCAGTACTTCTGTTACTGGGTGTAATCCCGAATTAATGGGCATGGGGCCTGTTAATTCTACCAAAAAAGTATTAAAAAGAGCCGGTTTAAATTTATCAGATATAGACGTTATAGAACTAAATGAAGCATTTGCGGCTCAATCATTGGCAGTAATTAAAGAGTTAGATCTTGATATTGAAAAAATAAATATTGATGGGGGTGCTCTTTCAATTGGACATCCTCTTGGGGCTAGTGGTACAAGAATTACTGGAAAAGCTTCTTCGATCCTTAATCGGATTGGTGGAGAATATGCGTTAGCAACAATGTGCATCGGTGGTGGTATGGGAATATCTACCATTTTACAAAATTATGAATAATTTTAATATAGATTTTAGATAAAAACAGATAGTCTCATAAAATTAATACCATTAAGGTCAGATATGGCAATTCGCAGAGGCCGCANAGATGCAAAAGAAAATCTAGAAAACCACGAAGCAATAGATGATGCATTCGCTGAAAGAAGGGCGCTTTTAGAATCTGATGAATCTCAAGATATTCAAGAGTTCGTTGAAGATCCAAGAGAACAAGAAAGAATTAGAAAGGAATTAGAAGAAGGTGGAGAACTCCATAAAATGTTAGGTATCGAACAAAATTTATCCTCCGAACAAGAAGCTAGTTTACAAAGACTTGAAGATAAATGGATGAGTGGTTTACAGGGGACTTATAACGCTGCTGAAGAAGGCCGCAAGCCTCTAATGATATCTTTTGATGATGAGGACAACATTCAACATACTGACATAGGTAGTGTTACAATTCTTGGAAATAATTTTGACGGCGGCGAAGAAATACGTTTAGAATATCCAGGTAAGGGAACCGAATTCTACACTTTAGATTATGAAGACGAATCTGGTTGGAGGAAAGGAAGGGATAGAGAACACACCGCAAGAAATATCGCCTCAATAATCAATAAAAGAAGTTCTCTAGTACACGCATTTTCTGAATCAAATAAAATAATTTTTGAACTCAGAGATTCAAGTTTGAATCCTGATTCCTTAGTAATATTTGTTGATGACCCTGGAGGTCAAGACATGGTTGCTGAAAAACAAGGCGTAGGACTAGATTCAAGAGACATAACTTTACAAGATTATCAAGAAGTGGTTAAATTAGCACTTGCTGACGGAATAATCACCCCCAGTGAGGATCAAATGCTATGGTCAATGAGGCAGGCATTAAATATTTCAGAAGACGAACATGTACATATCGTTAGAGCAATGTTTGGAGACGATGTTCTAAAAGAATGTACCGTGTGCAATTCAATGGCAATACTATATCCCGAACATAGCGCCTGGTATTGTGAAAATTGTCAAAACTGGGTCTGATTCACCACTAAATAATATCACTCATTTTTGAGCAAGTTGATATACCGACACGTATAGGAAGGTACGATAGAGATGGCTAAGGATGAAACCTTGTATATTGGTGTAGATTTAGGTACGTTCCGTTCAGTAATGGTATCTAGTGCAGGACATGAAGAAGAATTACTTACAGTAATAGGAACCCCCAAGGATGCTATTGCTAGAAATTTTTTAAGAAGAGACGTACTATTTGGCGAAGAAGCGTTGAAAAATAGATTAGCTTTAGATCTATATAGGCCCTTACAACATGGTGTAATTAAGGACAGTCAAGAAGATAAGAAATTTATCGCTCATTTCATACATCATATGATAGAGCTTGCTAACCCAGAAGAATACGACAATGTTGTTGCCGTCATAGGTGCCCCCGCCGAGGCAAGTTTCGTAGATAAAACTGCAATTTTTGATGCAGCAGCGGGTTCAGTTAATGCATGTATGATAATTTCAGAACCATTTGCAGTTGCATACGCACTAGATATGATTGAGCACACACTAGTAATCGATATAGGAGCGGGTACTACAGATATATGCAGAGTATATGGAACAATTCCAGAACCTGAAGATCAGCTACACATGGCCTATGCAGGCGATTATATAGATGACCAATTAATTGAAGAGATTCAAAAGAAATATCACGGAGCACAAATAACAAAAGATATGGCTAGAAGATGGAAAGAAGAACATAGTTTTACGAAAGCCAAAATACCCAAAAAGCCAGTATTAGTCGATTTTAGTGTAGAAGGTAAAGCCATGAGGCTGGATATTACCGATTGTATTGCAGCAGCTTGTGAAACCATTATCGATCCAATTGTTTCAAATGTTAAATCATTAATCAGCTCGGCGAATCCAGAATACCACAACCAATTTAGACAAAATATGATCTTAGGCGGTGGCGGTAGTGGAATTAAAGGACTTGGTGCAATGATTGAGGATAAATTATCCGATTTGGGCAAGGTCAAAGTACATACTGTTGACGACCCAGTAAAGCTTGGCGCTCTTGGTGGCCTTAGATTAAGTATGGAAGTACCACAAGATCTATGGAAGAACTTAACATTATCTTCAAGATAATTATTCTTCTTCCATCAATTGTAACTTTGTTTCATCTAACACTAATGATTTGTTACATGTTGGACATTCAAGATTCATAGTAAACTTTGATATTTCTATAGCTAGAATAGATTCACAATGAACACAACTAACAACAGTTTCGGAATTCAATGACATCGAAGTTAAATCTATTTTATTACCATTATACCATGCTTGATAAACAGGATCTCTAAGAACACCTAGTCTTCTCCATGCATTCATAGTAGTAAATAATGTAACGATTCCAATTAAAATATAAAATAAATCTCCAATACTAACCCCCAGTGCTAAAAAATATATTGAAATCAATGAAAATAACACTACTGTTAGTAATAGATTAAACATTGCAGGCACTAATGCATCCTTTGATTTTCTCTTAAATGCAGACCAGACTGTGATTTGCATTGTTAAAACAACAAATAAGAATATTAGTATTAAATACGAAATTTGACTAAAATTCCCAATTACTAATGCCAATAATATTGAAGACATTAATAACATAAAAGAAATTTGTTTATGCAAAGCTTCCATAGGTCCATCCCATTGTAAAGGACTACTTCCCGCTGGAACTAAATCATCCATTATTTCCACCCAATAACTCATAGTTTCTGAACCCATCGTGTATATTTTCAACCGTTTTGCTTTTGAGCGAAGGTTAGTACGCGAGTACATGCGCGAGATGGACGACCTTGGTGTTGAAATCAAAGGAGATTCATTGAAAGATAAAAAAATATTATTGGGCATCACCGGAGGTATAGCAGCCACTCAAAGTGTTAAACTACTCAGAGAGTTAAGGAGATATCAAGCAGAAATTTCAGTTATAATGACCGATGCTGCTCAAAAAGTAATTACCCCTCTCGCAATATCTTGGGCAGGTAATTGTAAAGTAATTACGAATTGGGAATATGGGATGTCTGGATTAGAAAATTATGATGCAATACTTATAGCACCTACCACAAGAAATACGATGGCAAAAATTGCTAATGGTATTTTAGATTCTCCTCTCTTAATGGCAATATCTGCTGCAAAAACAAATAATACCCCTGTAGTTTTAGTTCCGAGTATGCATAATTCTATGGCAGATGATAAAAAAACAGCAGATTTAGTGGCTATTATTAGGGATTTTGGTTTCAAAATCATGTGGGGGGATTTTGAAGAACAAAAATTGAAGCAACCTTCAGAGATTAGCATTGTTGCCAACTTTTCTAATTATGTAAATAGTTACTTACCGAATAGAAAAAAGATAGTAATCACGTTAGGATCTACAATTAGTTATATTGATGACATTAGATATATAAAAAATAGTTCTTCTGGAAAGACTGGTTTTCAAATTGCTTCAAAGCTACACAGAGAGGGGCATGAAATTACAATTGTTTCTGGACAAACAGAATATTCGCTTAATTTCAATCTACCCTTAGTCATTAAAACAGATACTCCAGAAGAGATGCTATTAGAACTAAGAGCATTAACGAAATGTTCTATAGATGTGTGGATACATGCTGCTGCTGTTCTAGATTATGTTTGTGATAATCCCCATATTGGAAAATTATCTAGCGGTCTTGAAGATATTTCATTCAGTCTAGTAAAATCTGAAAAACATCTTAAAGAAATAAAAAAAGATGTAAGTGGTTCATTCAGAATTGGATTTAAATTAGAATCGAATATTACTCTTAAGAAATTAATAACAAAGGCTACCTCTTTTGTAGTTGAAAATGAATTAGATGCAGTAATTGCCAACAGGCTTGAAGATTTAGACAATGAAAAAGTAAACCGTGCTCATTTAATTCTTAAGAATGGTGAGCATTTTGCACTACCCACAAATGAAGAAATATCTAATGCAATTAGCAGACTAATAGATAACAATTAAAATAAATTTATCAGGAGGCAGTACAGAGGGATAGTATGAAAGATAATAATAAAAAGGCAAAAAGAGGTATCCCTCAAAAATCGAACTTTAATGAATGGTACCCGTTTATTGTTGAAGCAGCAGAATTAATAGATAAGAGGTATCCAATTAAAGGAATGGATGTTTGGAGACCTTATGGTTGGAAAACTATGAGATTAATAGATTCCCACACCCATGATGAAATGGAAAGAACAGGACATGGAGAGTGTAATTTCCCCTTATTAATTCCTGAAGATTTATTAGAAAAAGAAAACAAATTAGTTTCCTTATTAAAAAGAGCTAGGGAGCAAGGTGTCGATCCAGAAGAATTAAGACACGAAGAAGATGAAGCTGGCTTCAAAAAAGAAGTCTATTGGGTTAAACACGCAGGTGAAAATAAATTAGACGTTCCTATGTTTTTGAGGCCTACATCAGAAACCGCAATGTATACTATGTTTCCATTATGGATAAGAAGTCATGCAGACTTACCATTAAAAATTTATCAAACGGTGAATACATTTCGCTATGAAACAAAACAAACTCGCTCTTTCATCAGAGTCAGAGAAATTCACTTCTTTGAAGCTCATACTGCGCATGTTGATGAAGATTGCGCGACTAAGCAAATAAAAGAAGACCTAGAAATTGTATCAAGACTGATGAATAAATTCGCATTACCCGTAATTATCTCGAAAAGACCAACATGGGATACTTTTCCAGGAGCATGGTATACAATAGCAATTGACGTTGTAATGCCAAATGGAAGAACTTTACAAGTTGCTAGTGTCCACCATTATAGAGATCAATGGGCAAAGGCCTTTGATATAAAATATGAAAATTTAGAGGGGACACAATCTTACGTACATCAAACAACATATGGGATGTCTGAAAGACTACTGGGGGCGATAGTGGGAATGCACGGTGATGATTCAGGATTAATATTACCTCCTTCCGTAAGCCCGTACCAAGTTGTATTGATTCCAATAATTTCAAAAAATAATTCTGAAATAATAGAGACTAAATTAACTGAAATTTCTCAAAGATTGAAAGATTGTGGCTATAGAACACACATAGATAATAGAAATATTAGAGCAGGACAGAAATATTTTGATTGGGAAATCAAAGGCGTGCCTATAAGATTAGACTTTGGTCAAAGAGATTTAGATTCTAATAAAATCATGTGTACTTCAAGGATTGGTAATAAAGAATCAATTAACCTCGAAGATTTAGAAGAAGAAATTAATAAAAAAATGGACGGTATTCATGAAACTATGATTGAAATGTCAAATCAAAAATTAAAAACATCAATAAAAGAATTACCAGAATTAATTAATGAAAATGGAACATGGAAACTTTCTGAGAACCTGGAAAATGACAAAGTTTACTGGACTGCATTTGGAGGTACTGATTCGGATGCCGAGGTTATAGAACGCCTTACAGGGCTTACATTTTTAGGAGAAAGTTTAGATGAGTTTGATTCTGATGTTCAATGCTGCATATCAGGTAAAAATACCAAATGTAAAGTTTATCTTGCAAAAACATATTAATTTTTACTAAACATTCTCAATTGAATCCCAATAAACATTACAATTACTCCAAATAAAATCAGCGCAATCGTTGGAATACCAAAACTACCAGAATATATCCAACCTTCTGTATGATTTAATCGACCAATTGCTAAGAGACTAATCCTATCAGCTCCTTCAATGCAAAAACCACCGTTGGAAGTTATTGATTCACAAGATTTTAAAAAACCAAAAACTCCAAAAATGTTTAATAATGCACAAATACTAATTATTGGACCAATGATTATCATTAAAAGACTGCTCAATTTCAATATTTTTGGTGCTTCGACAGTCTCTTCAATCTTCTCAGGAACTCCGATTGGAGGCAAATCAGGTAATTTTAATTCTAATGCATCAGGACTACTACTATCGTGTAACTCAAATGTTAAATTAGATTTTTCTGCATCGCTTGACGCATTTAATTCTGAAGATGGTTTAACTTCATCCATATCTACATTATATATTCTAGAAGCTAAACTTGAAAGAATTGGATCATTAGCAGCCTCAGATAAATCTAATTCGCCATCCAGCAATTTTCTTAATTTATCACTAGACATGTTATCCCCCAACAGACATAGCGAGTAAATCATTACTGAATAACTTATCACATCTATATTTACGCGTTTCCTGCATTTTCAACATCAGCCCAATCAGAAAGAAATCGCTCTATACCACTATCAGTTAATGGATGTTTCATTAGTTGTCTAAATATTTTTGTTGGCATTGTAGCCGTATGAGCCCCTAATTGCAAACATTCCAATATATGGGTTGGGTGCCTTATCGATGCTGCTAAAACTTTTGTTTCTATTTCCGGATATTGTTCCCAAATCCTCATTATTTGTGCTATTAGATCCATTCCTTCGTGACCGATGTCATCAATTCTTCCGACAAATGGAGAAACATACATTGCACCTGCTTTTGCTGCCATCAGTGCTTGAGAAGCACTAAAAATAAGTGTGACATTTACTCCAATACCTCTTGAAGATAATTCCTTGGTTGCAATCAGTCCCTCGGGAGTGCAAGGAACTTTAATTATGACATTTTCAGGCAATTCGGATTTTAATTCAAGTCCTTCTTTAATCATACCTTCCGAATCCATAGAAGTGACTTCTGCGGAAATTGGCCCATCACAAATTTCTGCTATTTCTTTGATAACCTTCTTAAAATCTCTTCCAGATTTTTTTATCAAAGATGGATTTGTAGTTACTCCGTCTAAAATCCCCCATGACGCTATTTCTTTCACTTCATCTACTTCTGCCGTATCCAAAAACAATTCCATTTTTACACCATTCCTTTTATTTCCAAAACAGACTTAATGATATCATTAGTTGAAATTTTCAATAATTCTAGCATTTCTTCTGCTTGACCCGATTCTCCAAATCTGTCTCTGACACCAACTCTTCTCATTCTTGTTGGTATATTTTCTGATAAGTATTCAGCTACTGCACCTCCTAAACCACCTATCACGCTATGATCCTCTACTGTGACTATAAACTTACATTCTGAAGCTAACCGTTTTACTAATTCTTCATCAAGTGGCTTTATTGTGTGCATATCTACAACTGCCGCCTCAATACCTTTATCTGAAAGTAATTCTGCTGCTTCAAGTGATTTTGAAACCATAACACCGCAAGCGATTATTGCTACATCTGAACCGTTCCTGAGTTGTACTCCTTTACCAATTTCTATTCTAGAATCGTCTTTACTATAAATTCGAGGTGTTTTATTCCTCGCTGTTCTTGTATAAGATGGAGATTTTAAATCTAATAATTTTGATGTTAATATCTCTGTACTAATATCATCACAAGGATGCATCACCACCATATTTGGTAATGATCTATATATTGCTAAATCCTCTATAGACTGAGCACTAGAACCATCTGTACCTGTGTGAGTTCCTCCATGACTACCACAAATATGAACTGGTAAATTAGGCCTACATATCCCATTTCTTACTTGTTCGAATGCTCTTTCAGTAAAAATTGCAAATGTACTAGCAAATGGCTTAAAACCACTAGATGCTAAACCTGCTGCAACCAACATCATATTTTGTTCACCAATTCCACAAGAAATAGTCCTTTCAGGATATTTTTCTCTAAACCAGCAGGACTTAGTAGATTTACCTAAATCGGCTTCTAGTACTACTAATTTAGAATCATGAGACATTGAAAGAAGGGCAGATCCATAACCGTCTCTCGAAGCAGCTAACTCAGTCATATTATTCACCTAACTCCTTCAAAGCCAATTCATATTGCTCTTCATTAGGTGCCGCACCGTGAAACTTTGGATTATTTTCCATATAGGAGACCCCTTTCCCTTTAATTGTGTTTGCAATTAATACCGAAGGTGCATCTTTATTGCTTTTTAACCACCTCATTCCATCAATTATTTCATACATATTATGACCATCTATTTCCTTTACATTCCATCCGAAACTTAACCATTTATCTGCTATGTTAAACATCCTCATTTGTGATTCGACAAAATCATCATTTTGTATTCTATTACAATCAAGTATAACATTTAAATTGTCTAATTCATGGTGTTTTGCAGCCATCATAGCCTCCCATACAGCACCTTCTTGAATTTCTCCATCTCCTAACATAACATAACATTCTCTATCTGAGTTATCAAATTTAGAAGCTATAGCACATCCAATACCAAATGATAGTCCCATCCCAAGAGAACCTGCACTAAAATCAACACCTGGAGTAAATTTCATATCCACGTGACCCTGGCAAATTCCACCTAACACTCTGTAAGATTCTAAATCCGAATGTTGAATAAATCCCATTTCAGCTAAAATTGCATACATCCCTGGACTTGCATGTCCTTTTGAGAGTATGAATCTATCTCTTTCTATCCAATCTGGTTCATCCGGCTTGACTCTTAACTGTGTTGAGTATAGTGCTGTTAGCAAGTCAATTTCAGAAAGAGAACCTCCTGGATGTCCTGCTTGAGCACGATATACCATTTTTATTATTTCAACCCTACATTTTCTAGCAATCTCATTTAATTCAATCACTAAATCATCATCATCAAGACCATTTAAGCGGCTAAGAACCATTAGAAACAGTTCCTCCTTAACAGTAAAGCCTTTGATTCTTTCTTGTAAATTATTTTACAATTCTTTTCATTTTTTGACTAAGATATTATCATATAATCTTAGAATAGACATTTTAATAATTAATATAATTTCTTCACCAATAGAGATTATTTTCTTAGGTAGAGATAAAGCAGTTAAGAAAATAAAGACACCTACAAACCACATAAAGAACATTAAAGTTGGAAACTGACCTAATTGAGGTATTCCAAACCAAAGTGAAGGATCCCCAATTTTAGGAGTCACAATTAGTAATGCAATAAATACTCCAACTAATGATTCGCCCGCAATAAATCCTGCTCCAATTAGTACGCCCCTTGAAGTTACATCATCTGCAGCCTTCATAGCCGAATTTGAAGGTTTTTCTCTTATACTTCCATCTGTACGTAAAATAGCCAAGTTAGTTATGTAATAATGAATTAAACCACCAGTAAATATTGGTGCAGATAATTCAATTGGAAGATATATTCCAATTGCAACAGACATTACGGGTAATTTTCGCCACACCAATAGAGCTGCAATTAAACCACCCAATATTAGCATTTCAACGTTAGCACTGCCACCAAAAATACTTTCAATTATTGTTCCAATTAAATCTGCTTGTGGAGCCAACAAAGCGTTACTACAATCATATAGTTCTGATGTAGGCGTTCCTGCACCCTCTAATTTCAGATTGGCATCTTCACAATGTGTGATGGTTATCTTAAATGCACGATTAAGTAAAAGTAATACAGGCCCAATTACTGCTGCACCAACAATAACCCCGATTGTTTCAGCGATTTGTTGACGCCAAGGAGTAGCACCAACCATGTTTCCTGTTTTCAAATCCTGCATTACATCTCCTGCAATAGCAGCATTAACAGCAACTACGGAAGCTATCATTAAAGTTGCAAACATCATTGTTTCATTATTTGCCCCCACTAAACTCCCAACAACGAATACTAATGCTGCAGTAAACATAAGAGTTGCAATAGTCATACCTGAAACGGGTGAATTACTAGAACCTACAACACCCGCAATATATCCTGCAACTGCTGAAAAGAAAAATGCTACAGCTGCAATAAACAATGTTCCAGCAATTGCTAAAGCTAAGCCTAAGTTAAAGATAAAAAATAGTAATGATAAAATTAAAATCATTCCACAAACAGACAATACCAATCTCATATCTGTATCTTGATCTGTTCTCAAAACTTCATCTTCTCCAGTTGAGTTATTGAAGTTTAATGCTTTAGAAAAACCTGTAAAAATTGTACTTCTCATTGACCAAAGAGTCCAAACTCCACCGACTACCATTGCTCCAGCACCAATATAACGTACTTGACCGCTCCAAACCGCATAATATGAGGGCCCTGCATGCCACTCTCCCATTGTTGTGGCATCCCACCCCAGTGGTTCAGATGGAAACCCGTGAAGAAGTCCAAAAATTGGCACCAGGAAGCCAAATCCTAGAATACCCCCAATAAATATAAACGAGGCAATTCTTAATCCTACGATATAACCTACAGATAATAACGCAAGAGACATTTCGCTTCCTGCATAAAATTTAGTTCCCATGAATTCAAAAACTGAATGTACACCTTTTTTAGTAACTTTAAGACCCTCTACAACCCAGCCATACATAGCCCCAATAATTAATGCATAAATGATTGCAACTAATCCAGAACCACCCTTTTCACCAGCAATTAATACTTCCGTACAAGCAACACCTTCTGGATAAGGTAAGGCCTCTTCTACAATGAAAACTCTGCGCAAAGCTATTGTGAACATTGTTCCTAGAACTCCACCTAGAAATGCAATAATAAAAGTTTGAAGAGGATCTATATCATCCCAAATCCCCATAACTAACAAAGCGGGAACTGTAAAAATCACTCCTGCAGCTAAACTTTCCCCAGCCGAAGCCATTGTTTGGACTGCATTATTTTCCAATATTGACACATCTTTAAACCTGAAACCTCTTAAAATCAACATCGACATTACTGCTGCTGGAATAGAAGCAGAAACAGTCATACCCACTTTCATTCCCAAATATGCATTTGCAGCAGTCATTACCATACCCAAAAATATACCGATAACAATTACTCTAGTTGTTAATTCTGGTAGTGACTTTTCAGCAGGAACAAAGGGCCATTTTTGATCTGCCATGTACCTCCGTCTTTGTTCCAATTTGTGAAACCTTTGGAAGATGATGCATGTTAACGCTTCATATATTCAATACTGCTGCGATGGCTAGTGGTGAAACTGAGTAAAGATTGGTCTTCTATTGATTCTGAGGATGTCCTCCTAGAATTAAGGTCCTCATTACAAGGTTTATCTGATGACGAAGTAGAATATAGATTGAACAGAGATGGTAAAAATAAATTGATAGAACCACCCTCTATACCAGAGTGGAAAAAAATTCTAAATCAATTCGTTGATCCTTTAGTTTTTCTATTGATTGCTGCAGCTGTGATAGCCATTACAGTAGTAGATGAGTTGGGTGATGGCTTATTCATATTGTTTGTAATTTCAATGAATGCAGTTATGGGTTGGTGGATGGAAAGACAAGCAGATCAAGCAATGACTGCATTAAAGAAAATGAATGTTGATACTTGTGTAACGATAAGGGATGAACATGAAGTAATAATCAATAGTGAAGATTTAGTAATTGGCGATATTATAAAACTAGAAGATGGAGATAATATCCCAGCAGACATTAGAATAATAACTAGTTATCAATTTTATACAAATGAATCGTCAATGACTGGAGAATCTAATCAAAGGCGTAAAATCGGAGATAGAATAGATGGTAAAAGAGTCTTGGCTGAAAGAGATAATATGTCTTATATGGGTACTGTTGCTACAAACGGTAGAGCTTTAGGAGTCGTTGTTGCAACTGGAATGGATACTGAATTAGGTAAAATTGCGGATAATATTACTTCTGTAGAAACACCAAAAACACCGTTAGAAGTGAAATTAGAATCATTAGGTAGATTCTTGGGTGGAATTGCATTAACTGTAGCAATTCTACTATTGACATTGACTTTACTATTTTCTTATATTGATGGAAATTTCGACACTGCAGATGGAAGCGGATTAGCCATTGAACCGATTAAAGAAGAATTAGTCGCACAATTTACAATAGCACTAGCCATTTTTGTTGCCATAGTGCCTGAAGGGTTACCAATCATCCTAGTAATTACACTAGGTTTAGGTATGAGAAATATGGCAAGACATAGAGCCATAATTAGAAGAATGAAGGCCGTTGAAACACTGGGATCGACTACCGTAATATGTACAGATAAAACTGGTACTTTAACTAGAAATGAAATGACAGTAGTACAATTATATTCAGGATCTAAAAGATATACTGTGAAGGGAAGAGGTTATGATCCTACAATCAAAGGTATGACAGATAGATTAACAAAAAAACAAATCAATATTGAAGAATTATCTAGAAACACGGGCGCAAGAATGGCATTCACATGTACAGCATTGTGTAATAATAGTCAAATAAGTAATGAAGAAGGTTCTTGGGAGGCTATTGGAGATCCAACATGTTCAGCGAGTGCAACATTTGGTTGGAAAACGTTAGGTCCAAATGACGAATTTAAGAAAGAAAATACAAGATTACATGAATTCTTCTTTGATGCTGAAAGAAAAAGAATGACCACGATTAACAATTTTGAAGGCGGAATGTGGGCATTTACAAAAGGTGCTTTAGATCCAATGGAAAGTCTCTTTACAAAAATTTATGAAAATGGCGAACTAATTGACATTACTGAAGAACATATTAAGGAAATAAAAGAGATTAATCATTCAATGGCATCGGGTGCATTAAGAGTTCTTGCATTAGCAGGTAAGAAATTAGATGACGGAGTTGACATTAAAGATATTGATCAAATAGAGTCAGACTTGATTTTCCTCGGTTTAATTGGGATTAGAGACCCTCCAAGAAGTGAAGCTTATGAAGCAATTGCAACTTGTCACGAAGCAGGAATTCGCGTTATAATGATTACTGGGGATCATGAATATACTGCTAAATCGGTAGGTATTGAATTAGAGATTTGTGATGAAGAATCTGAAACAATTAGTGGTTATGATTTAGAAGAAATTGATGACTTCAAATTAATTGAAATTGTCAAAGATGTGAGTATATTTTGTAGAGTCACACCAGATCAAAAAATGAGAATCGTGCAAGCCTTACAAAAATCAAACGAAGTTGTTGCGATGACAGGAGATGGAGTTAATGACGCACCTGCACTATCATCTGCGAATATAGGAATAGCCATGGGAATCGCTGGAACAGATGTTGCTAGAGATGCAGCTGATATGGTATTACAAGACGATAATTTTGCAAATATTGTGCATGCAATAGAAGAGGGGCGTAAAATATATTGGAACATTCGTAATTTTGTAAGATATCAAGTATCAACAAATGTAGCAGCTGTATTGATTATAATTTTGAGTTCATTTGTTTTTGGATGGGAAAATTTACCCCTAACAGCAACTCAAATACTTGTAATTAATATTCTGATGGATGGCCCACCTGCAGTTGCACTCGGCATGGAGAAAAATCATGGATCTGTGATGACAAGGCCACCTAGACCTGTTTCAGAGGGATTACCTAATCTTATTGATACTGTTATGATTGCATTCCTTGGTTCGCTGATGGCCATTGGTAGTTTAATTGTACATTATACTGTTTTAGGACAATCTACTGTGGAGGAAGCAGTTACTGCAACATTCGCTGTGTTTGTAATGTTCCAACTGTTTAATGTTATGAATTGTAGAAGTATAGAAAAAAGTATATTCCAACTAGGTGTGTTTTCAAATAAGGCTGTAGCATATTCATTTTTAATTAGTACAACCTTACTTTTCATTATTATTGAATTCTCCCACTTGACTGTACCAATAATTAATCTAAAAATTGGGGAGTTCTTATCAGTAGAGACTTTTTCAAATGNCTATGCATGGCCTGTAATAATATTGTTAGCATCGTCTGTACTAATTTTTGAAGAATTTAGAAAACTATTGATGAAAAATACAAAAATATTCACTTAATAGAGCTTATTCCATTAACTATCCTGGAATAATACTATTCGACAAAAATAAACTCATTAAAGAATAAACATAATAATGTAAATTCTTCAGCAGATTAATATGTATTGTAGAGTTACAGAAATAAAATTTGACTACACTAAGAAAGATGAAATAATTAGTATGCTTGAAGGCTTTAGAGAGTCTATGATGGCGCTACCTGGCATACAGTCAGTATGTACAATAGAGACTGGTGAAGGAGAGATTACTAGTTTCGCGGTTTATGATACACAAGAAAATTTTAATGCAGCATCAGCTGATGTAGGGAAAATAATGGGTGGTTTTGCTGCATACTTTACTGCCCCTCCTGTTGGAAAAGAAGGCCCAACAATGTTTGGTTTTATCATGCCCTCAGAAAATAAGTAAATTTAGTTCCTCTTTATACTCTAATTAATCTGAATCTAGCCCTATGATGGGTTTACGAGGATATGCCTGAGCAATCAGATGACTAATTCCCGGCCACCCCTTTTCTTTAGGAAAAGTACCACAGACTTCAGGCTTACCCTTTTCATGTGTAGTATATGGTAAATTGAACTGCGTCAGTTTCCATATGAACTCACCTGCTTTTTCTTTTAACTTCTCTTCATCATGCCCATAGAATCTAATAATCTGGTCAAGCATACCAAGCATACTTTTCAAATCACTATAGTCATGAGGATTATCTCCTTGTACATCTTCTATTTTCATTTTTACCATGTTTTTTCGTAATATAGGAGATTTAAAAACCCTATGTAAGTATGAATTATTGAACTCATTTGAAGAATTTATCTAATGCTTTATCTATCATTTCATCTTCTGAACCTTCAAGTTTAATTTCTTCTTTTTGCTCCGATTCATCTACCGTTACACCAAGACCTAACTTTTCAATCATCTTCTCTTCACTCATTTCCTGATTAATATCTTCGGGCTCACTCGTGGATTCCTCTGTAATCACATCATTATGTAAATTTGATTTTACATCATCAGTAGATAACTCTGCAACCGCTTCAGATTTTTCTTTTTGTGATTGGTTTTTCTTTCTAACAATTCTTCTTCTACTAGGCTTTTCTTCCTTTTTATCAATTACTACAGAATCAACCTTAATCTTACGTACTTTTGGTTTTTTAACTGAATTTGAAGCTTCTTTGTAATCGGTATAACTTTCTGAATAATAGTATCCACCATCATCTCCGTAATTCCAATCACCCTGATCTCTCCTTCCAGGATTGTAATAAGAGTAGGACTTATCATCATCTTTTTTTGTTCTTTTAGAGGTTGGTGGTGTTTTTTTGTTTGTAGATTTTGGAGGTGTTTTTTTGTTTGTGGAATAATCTTCAATTTTAAATCGATTTTTATATCTTAAAATCAATAATCCTGAAATAATTATAGCAGCAACAGTAAATAATACGTAAGAAGTATACTTAAGGTACTTGATTAATGTGTTAATTTCGATCGTGCTTTTTTCTTCTTCGCCTACAAATTCTAAATTAAAAGAACCAGCGTCATTAAACCAATTCTCTATAGAATATGATTTTATTTGTGGATCTGTTACTTTAAGCATTATTGGGAAACTGTGTACTAAATTAGTAGGCATACCATAACCTAATTCTGGAGGAGATGAAAAAGTAAGTGTGTAATTAAAATTATTATCATTAACTAATTCATAAGAAATTGACCATTCAAATTTAATTCTTTCTTTAGAATCATGTGCTAAATTTGTCAAACCGTTACAAAAAAACTGCACACTATCTTTTCCAGCAATTAATGAATTATTATCAAATGTAATTAAACCATACCATGTATCTGATAAAATATCTTCATTAATTTTAGAACAAAATGCATAATTCATAATTGTCCTTTCATCAGGCTCAATATATCCATCTTCATCAATAGATTCCGCTACAATTAATCTTAATGATTCACTAAATTGTGTACTAAAAAATATCGACTCAGTAATAGTTAGCGAGCGTTCGTTTATTTGAATATCGATATTCCTCACAAAACTCATATCAGATACTAAATTACATGGTGTTGTAGATTCACAAACAGTATCAAATTGGTTAAGAATTCCGTCACCATCCCTATCATCATCATCCTGATCATCAATTCCATCTCTATCTAAATCATTATTTGGAGATTCACTAATTCTTGGATCTTTCCAATTATGGGAGTAAATTGCAAGATACTTGGAGTAAGTAGATGTTGCTATTTCTCCATTATTTGAATTGACATCTAAATCAATTACTTCATGTCCAAAAACTAAATCATCAATTTTACTCCATGTTCCATTTGCTTCATATGTGGATAAGCTATTTCCAGCCTCATTAGTGAGTACATGTAAAATATTTTCAGTTTTATCAAAAATTAATTTCTCAGCATTAATCGAATTTGGTAGTGTTAGGGACTGTAAAAAATCATGATTAGAATCTCTAATTTTTATGCCATCTCCATCGGAAGACCAAGCATATTCTCCGTTTTTAGAAAACTTACAGTCAAAAATAGGAATTCCAGGTTCTGAATATTCTACTGCCTGCCCATTTGCAAGATCCAACACAATTTTGCCATTTGAAGCTGAAATAAATATATCTCTATCGTCATCGTAATCAAGGCAGGTGATTTTCGATTCATGATTTGTCTTAATACTTCTAATCGGTTCATCTAAATTAGTGTAAGAAAATTGTAAAATATATTCACTTCCATCAGCCATTTTAGTTGCATATGCGAATGATTGACCATTTTCCATAGAAACTATTGATGTTACATCAGTACCATCATCAACATAACTGTGTCCCCAATTTGTCGATAAGTCATAAATAGAAATCGCAGGCGTATTTGCTTGAATACTCTCTCTACCGACTAATAAATATCCATCACCTAAATTAGAAGAATCAGAAGTAAATTCCACACTTGTTATAATGTCATTACCCATATTTGGTAAAATTAGTGGAGATATTTCTAATTCATTCCGGGTTATTGAATGATAAAGATATACTTCTTTTTCATATGCAACTGCAAGGATGGTGCCATCTGCAGAATATGAAATTGATGAAGATCTATCTAAATTTGTATCTGTGTCTGGAGTTAATAATGCGCTTAATGCTTTTTCGGACACCACTGTAGTGGAAAAAAGAGATACCAAAAATAATGTTAAAAGAAGATATACTATTTTCCGGCTTGCCATCATTAGTACCCTCCTTGAATAGTGTTATTTTTTACCTATAAAAAAAACCTATGTAGTATACGAGTATTTATTTGGTATTTTATGTACTTTTGATTAACCTCAAAAAACAATAAAGTGAAAAACAAAAGGATTTAGCGAGATACAGATAAGATGGCTAAACCTGAAATTAGTGATTTTGGTTCTGTTGACCCTGCACCACCATCTGAAATAGTTAATTTACAAAAATTAAATTCTATTTTAATCGACGAGAATGCTAGAATGTTTGAAAGAATGAGAGTTGTATTTAGTTTGAGGAATAACGGATCTAAAGAATCTGTTAAATGTTTAAGTAATGGATTTAAATCAAATTCGGCACTATTAAAACATGAAATTGCTTATGTAATGGGACAAATGCAAAATAAAGAAGCATTACCATTTTTGGTAGAAAGATTAGAAGATGAATCTGAACATGTAATGGTGAGGCATGAGGCTGCTGAAGCAATTGGAGCTATTGGGTGTCTATCTTCAAAAAGTATTTTAGAAAAATTCGTTAATCATGAGTTGCCAGAAATTTCTGAATCTTGTGAAGTTGCACTTGATTTACTTTCACACTACAATAAAGATTCTTTTGAATGATTTTGTGAAAAATAATAAAATCTAGTTTCATTTAGAGCAATCATGCCTCACGAACATGTTCCATTGGGANTGACTGAAAATGGAGAATTGGGACCAATATGCCACTATACTGGAAAAATTATGACNTTTGGCGAAGCGATGGTTATCGATCAACATTATGTTTGTTGGGAATATTATCAAAAACTGACTGGAGCAACTCCATCTAATAAGGTTAACAAAACAGATAAGCCATTTTATAATAAATAACTTGAATTTTAATGGTAATAATTACAATCCATCAATCAGAAGATAGTTTATGGCCTCCAGCGATTGGGCACAATATGCCCTAAAATTTGGTGATTATTATCGATCTGCCGAACTTTGGAATCCTCCTAGAATTAGAATGAGAGAATGGATGTTGGCACCATTTGGAAATAACAAACCATTAAGACATAAAAGCTTCAATTCTGTTAATAATTTAAGGGAATTTTTAGTTAATAGAACGCCAGCAAGTGTATTCTACAGTACTGCTTATTGGGACGACCCAAATCAATTAAAAATGAGTGATAAGGGTTGGAAGGGGGCTGATTTAATCTTTGATTTNGATGGAGATCACCTCCCCCACATAAACCCATTTAATTTCCCAGAAATGTTAGATATAATACGAGAATATGCNTGGAATTTGTGGAATGAATTCTTGNAACCTGATTTTGGATTTGATGAAAAATATCTACAAGTAACTTTTTCTGGNCATAGAGGATTCCATTTACATTANAGAGATCCAAATATCTTCCATCTTGATTCTTCTGCAAGGAGGGAATTAGTCAATCACATCAGAGGAAATTCAGTTGATGTGGATAAAGCGAAAAACGACCAAGGATGGGTTGAAGCAAATGGATGGCCTAAGAGGGTTGTAGAGGGGTGTAAAAATCTCATTAGAAAAATTGAGTTCATTAATAATAATGATGGTACCGAAGAAGCCAATAAATTAATTCAGTCATTACTTGAAAGTTTAGGAGGGAAATATACTTTAAAAAATAATAAACCAAATAAAGTATTCAACGACATGATACATAAATTNAAACAAAAAGGAGTNAAAGAGCANGTNTTAACTGGTAAATTCCANAGACTTGGNTCTGGTAAACTTCAACCCATACAAGATGCATTTGAAGAATTAATTAAAGCAGATCAAAGCATCATTCTTTCAAAAAGTGGAGAAACAGATGATCCTGTTACTGTAGACGTTAGGAGAGTAATAAGGTATCCTACAAGTTTGCACGGAAAATCTGGTCTNAGAGTTACTGAATTCCCACTAAGCAGATTAGATCCNGATAACAATAANAAATTCGATCCACTAAATGAAGCAGTTGTTTTTGGTAAAGGAAAAACAGTGAAGTTAGAAATTACTATAGANGANGGAAATATAAGGATTAGAGATCAAGAATATGAATTAGAAAGAGGNAGAATTATCGAAGTTTATGAAGANGTTGCATCATTCTTAATTTTAAAAAATTGGGCAAAAATAAGTAGAGATTGAAAAGCCTACTTTACAACATTACATTAGCCAAGATTATAGGAATGATACCATTCACGTTAACCGGTGGAATCAGATGACTGTACCTTCCGAAGATAAAAATAAGAGCCAAAAGTCCAGTTCAGACCTTAGTGATATTGTTCAATGGGGTAATGAAGGTGGTTCAAATTTACCCATACCTCCACCACCATTAGAAATTAATAATTTAGCTCCTGAACCTAAAGAAAATTTAGAAATTCCACCACCACCTGGTCTTGCAAATCTAGAAATTCCACCACCTCCCGGTCTTGCAAATCTAGAAATTCCACCACCTCCCGGTCTTGCGAATCTAGAAATTCCACCACCTCCTGCGATAGTTGAAGAAACTGTTGAAGTCCCTGAAATGGAAATTCCCCCTCCTCCTGCAATCGAAGAAATTAATTTATTGGATTCAATTCCAGCTCCACCACCGCCTGAACCAGAAACAACGACATTCTCAATACCTCAAGCATTGAATGAAACAATAGAAGAAGTAATTGATGTAACTGAAATTGAAGAAAGCGAGTATAAATCACTTTGGAAAAGAACTAGTGATAAACCATTACAGCAAGTGTATGGACATATTGACCGTATTGGAACAGGAGAAATTGGTAGTTTACTTGATAGATATGCAGATCGATTTGGTTCAGAATTAGATCGTGAAATCATTGTATTAAGGCAGCAAGAAAGACAGCAAAAAATGCAAGAACTTCACCAAGTTCCGATTGTGGAATTAATTGAGGATGAAGAGATTGAAGAAATTGAAGAAATTACAACAGACATTACTGATCAAGAAGTTAGTGATGAAATTGCAGATGAATTAGAAGATGAATTAGATGTTATTGAAGAAGAAATATTAGAATTAGAAAAATCATATAAAACTGCTAAAAAGAAACGTAAAAAGGCGGATATTAAAAAATATGGAGATGAACTAAACTTACTATTCGAAAGAAGAGATGCTATTAACGCGATTCTTGACGGTGAGGAAAATATTGAATCATTGGCAGATGCAGAAGTTGCTAAAACAGTAGAAGAAGATTTATTCGAAAAATTTACTGGCATTGTTGATGATTTACTCGGAAAGCTTCCAGAAATGGAATTAAATTCATTTTTAGAAAGTAAGGACTTCGAATTCTATAAATCTACTGCATCAAATCCTAATTCAACTACTGAGAAGAATAAGGCAAAATTCTTTAGCCTAGTTAATGATAAATTGGCAAAATTACCTGAAGATGTGATAAATGAGTTTATAGCCTCAGAAAATTGGTCTCTTTACGAAGAAATGGGTGAATTATATAATTGATAATTATAGAGGGATAATTAATGGGATTACTTGATAAAGCCGCAGAAAAGAAGTCTGAACCTAAAGTGGAAGAGGTAGAAAAACCAAAAAGGCAAAGAAGATCAAGAAAAAAAGAAGTTGAAGTTGAACCTGCTGCAGTACTTGAAAATACGAAGCCAAAACGTGAAAGGAGAGCAAGAAAAAAACGTACTCCTAGTGAACCAAAAGTAATTCCTGAAGAATTCCAACTAGCAGGACGCCTTAACAGATTTGCAGTAGGATTAGCTAATTTTGTTATAAATTGGGGTTTGATTGTAACTGCAATAGTAATGAGTGCTTTCTTAAATGCTAATCCAACATGGATTATTATTGGTGGATTTTTACTTGCAATAACCAATATTGTTGTTTTACCAATATTCATGGGTAGAAATTTGGGTCAATTCATATCAAGAACAAAATATATCAATAGTAAATCACAAAGACCTATATTTTTACACGCATTAATGAACAACCTAAATTTTCCATTTTTCCTTCTAGGATTGATATTAATCTTAATGGGATCTGGTGAACAAGATTATGCATTATTAGGAGGAGGTGTTTTTGCAGCATCAATTATGATTATCGACGCTTGGCTATGTAAAAGATACTTATTCCAAGAGACAAAACAAGGGCTGTGGGATATTATTTTCAACGCATACCTTGTAAAACACGTACCTTCAGGAGATGAAACTGGATGGTTAGCAAAACTTGAAGGGCTTGGAGACTTTGCTGAACAAAAGTTTAAAATGAACAAATAAGATTTTCTTATCTAACTCTTGAACCTGGTTTCATAGAGTTATCTAATGTTAGTAATTTTACATTTCCTTGACCATCATCTGCGGCTAACAACATACCTTCTGACATAACCCCCCTTAGTTTACGAGGCTCAAGATTGGCAACAAAGACAATATGCATACCATCCATTTCATCAGAAGAATAATATTCTTTTAATCCTGCACAAATTGTACGTCCTTTTTCTGTACCATCATCAACATTAACGATCATCAATTTATCCGCATTTGGATGATCTTCCACAGATGTGATTTTTCCAACCCTTAATTCTACTTTCATAAATGTTTCAAAATCAACATATTTTATTCCCTCTATTTTATTTTTATCTTCCATTTTTTTACCACCTTTAATTGCATGACCAATGTCATTATTTTTTGACTCTAAAAGCCCATCTACAAGAGATTTTTCTTCTTCAATAATTTTTTCTAAATCTAATCTTTGAAATAATGGTTTAGGCTCTTCGAGATTCCATTTTAGTTCTGCGTCCCAATTTATTGATTCGAACCAAGAACATTCTGAAACATTTCCATTTTCACCCAACATTGACCATAACCTTTGTGCACTAAATGGTAAAAATGGTTGAGTTGTTATTGCTAAAAATCTACATATTTTCCAACCAATAACCAATGATGATAATGAGAGGTTTTTCTCTGAAGATTCTTCTGATTTCAAATGCTTCCAAGGTGCAGATGATTGCAACATTTGATTTCCCAATTGAGCTGCCGAGATTATATGTCTCAATGCCTCTTTATACCTATGTTTTTTCAAAGAATTCGTGGCATCATCATGAATCTTTTCAAGTTTTGTAAAGTCAAAAAATTGATGAGCATTAGTACTTTGAATTTCAATCAAAGGATTATTCTCTCCATTAGAAATTCTGTAAGTTAAGCTCATAACCCTGTGGACAAAATTACCATAAGCCGCAATTAATTCGGAATTTACTCTTTCGACAAAATCTTTCCAATTAAAGTCTGTATCATGGTTTTCTGGCATATT
The DNA here is from genome assembly GCA_002696315.1 of Methanobacteriota archaeon. Classification (GTDB taxonomy): domain Archaea; phylum Thermoplasmatota; class Poseidoniia; order Poseidoniales; family Poseidoniaceae; genus MGIIa-I. Next base: position 42,517 of record NZRR01000021.1, read on the forward strand.
TATGGATAAATAATACCTCAAGGTATCCGGATCAAATTTTTCTAAAAATGAGGGAAGCCAAACCGCATGTTTACGACTTTTTGAAAATTGTCCTCCTGCTAACATCAAATATTCCATTGCAGGTACATTAGTTTCTAATGCTAAGTCTCCATTTTGTGGTAATCTAACCTCATCAGAATCAGTTAATCCTTTGTTTGCATGATTTAATCCGCAGATTATTGCTGGCCAAATTATCGTGTGAAAGGGAATATTATCCTTGCCTAAGAAATACAAATGTCTTGGAGTAGTCCCCTCTTCTGAAACACACCACCATTTTTTCCAATCATCTTTGGATGCATAATTATTTGCCCATATTTTTGCACAAGATAAGTAGCCTTGAACTGCTTCAAACCAAACATAAATACATTTNCCATCCCAAGNNTCTCCATCTAAAGGTAATGGAATACCCCAATCTAAATCACGAGTTACNGCCCTAGGCCTAAGACCCATATCCAGCCATTGTTTTGTCATCGCCTTAACATTTGACTTCCATAGATGACTCCTTTCTTCAGCATGTTTTTTCAAAATATTTTGAAATAAATCTAATCTATAGAAAAAATGTTCAGTATCTCTAATTTCAATTTGCGAATTGGGGTTCATTTTAGATTTAGGGTTTTTNAATTCATGCGCTTCATATGTAGCACCGCAAGAATCACATTGATCGCCCCTNGCACCATCTTCACCACANGTAGGGCACTCTCCTTCGATATATCTATCTGGTAAGAATCTACCTCCATCACCCCTAACCTCGAAATATTGTTGCATAGTTTTTTGTTCGAATAATCCCGCATTTAACAATTTTTTAAAATTATCTTGAACAATTTCCTTATGTTTTAAATCTGTAGTTCTATTGAATAAAGAACCTCCGAATTCTATACCTCTGGAATCAATATTGTTTTCCCAAGAACAACCCAGATCAAATAAGGCTTTTTTATTCAAATTATGATATTTGTCAACAATATTTTGAGGTGAGACATTTTGTTGTTCTGCTGCAACTGTAATTGGGGTTCCATGCTCATCACTACCAGAAACCATCAATACTTTATTACCCAAAGATCTTTCAAAACGATATTGTATATCTGGAGGAAGATAACAACCTGCAACATGTCCAAGATGTAATGGTCCGTTCGCATATGGCCATGCCACACAAATCAAGACATATTCAGAATCTTTTGATTCGAAAATTAATTTATTATGCCTTTNTGGTGTTGCTTTCAAATTAGTAATATCTAATACAGGAATATTTTCCTTTTTCGACTCCATTTGAATCCCTCGGCATCACCTCCGAAATGGCATACATTCATGAAAAGTTCCCTATATTCTATTGTATCACTATACATTAAACCTCAATAACCAGTTCTTCCTAAGGGTGACATAGCGGGGGAAAGAAACGTTTGGCATACACCTTACTAATTATTTATGCTAGTCTTGCTCTAGGAGTCTCATTTTTGTGCTCTATTATGGAATCAGTACTACTTTCAATTTCTGCAAGCCATATTAGTGTTCTTGAATCAAAGAATTTACGTTCAGGAACAATTTGGTCAAATCTTAAGAAAGATGATTCTGTTAGACCATTAACAGCAATTTTAACTTTGAANACCATTGCTCACACTGTTGGTGCTTTNGGTGTAGGTGTTGAAGTAGAAAAATTAAATCCCGGAGAATATGGAATGGCTATAGCCTCTGCAATTCTTACAATATTTGTACTACTTTTCAGTGAAATACTTCCTAAAACNTTAGGTTCTGCATTTTGGAAACAATTATCAAATCCAATGGCATTTATGATTCATTTTGTAACCTTATCGTTGATATTTATTGTCACACCTATCGAATTATTCAAGAAAATGCTTCCTGGAGGAAAACAATCTACTGTCACTAGAGACGAATTATCTGTACTAGCAGACATTGGAGAAGAGGAAGGAGAAATTGAAGAGGACGAGGAGAAAGTAATTCAAAATTTACTAAAATTAAGAGACATAGAGGTTGAAAAAATCATGACACCTAGAGTCGTAATTTCTTTTGTTGAAAATAATGAAACTGTGTCAGATGTTATGGGGCGTATGCCAATAATGACATACGGACGAATGCCAGTAATGGACTCAGATATTGATAAAATTGATGGATATGTAGTAAGAAGTGAAATCCTTAGAAGGGCTGCAGACGATGATTTTGAGATTTCTATGAAAAAACTTAGGAGAGAAATTCACAAATGTAAACATGATGATTCTGTAGATAAAGTGTTAGATATTCTCTTAGAAAATAAAGAACAAATTCTAATTGTTCAAGATGATTTTGGAGGCACAGTAGGTTTAGTAACAATGGAAGACGTAATTGAAACTCTACTAGGTGTTGAAATTGTAGATGAATCAGATGAAGTTGAGGATCTACGCGAACTTGCCAAACAATTAAATTCTAGTTCNGAAGAATAATTAATCAAAATATTCAAATTGAAGTTTAATTAATTCTTCGCTTGTTTTTGCTTTAGAATAATCTTCTAAAGGATTCTTGTTTAATTTAATAAATTCCATCCCCCAATTAAATGATGATAGTAAATTTTTAGCGTGTTCTATCTCCCCCATTAGATATAAAGTTGCAGAAATTGCTTCAACAGTAGATAACTTGGTAGGCTTACCCCAATTTACAGGATTAGCCGCTAATAATATTGGTAANGTTCGGTGAATTAACCTAGTTCTTCGAGAGATAGCTTCTACACTTTCTTCAATCTGTTTCCAGCTACAATCTAAAGCAACTAAAGAATTTCCGCTACGCAAAATTTTATGATCTTCGGGCCCAAAAACCTTACCGCATAGCGGATCCAATAGAATTCCTTTTCTGGGAATTCTCCGCAAGTTTTCATGTAGTTTTATTTTATATTTCTTAGATAATCTAACTGCTGTATTTTTTTTCCTATCGTCCTGAGCCAAATATACTGCATGAATTGGTACATNCCACTTATTTTCCAAATTATCAATACTCCTAATTATCNAAGAAATCCCCTAAAGTCATTCCACCACCATTATTTCTTCTGACCTTTCTAAAATCTGGTACACTTTCATCTGTAAACAAATTTATTTCTAATGTTTTTTCTATTTTTTGTACAACTTTATCTTCTAAAATTTTTCCAGATTCGATATTTTGAATATCTATTAATCGAACATTCGATTTTTCTGCTAATTCCTTCTTAGACCAATTTTTTTGTATTCTCTTCTTAGTAATTACCTTTGAGAAATTTACGATAAGTGAAGTTGTATTCAAATTATTTTTTGAACTGTAAACACGAGATTTTTTGGAATTCACTAATGTATTTTTCCTCGGATTAATCACNGGTACTAATTTCATTTTTTCACTACAACGTGAACATGACTCTACATTTGATTTATGATATTTTACTTTCTTTGTAGATACGTTCATTGCCCCGCATAATTCACAATCACCCATACCTCTCAATAGTTGTAGCAGAATCTAGGCTTTCATCATATCCCCTAAAAACTCATTAAATCTTCAAAAAGATAGAACAAGTTGAAGTAGGTTAAGTCGAGGAGCACATGAGATTAATGAGTTCGGATGGGGATGTAATAAGGCGAGGCAGTGGAGAAAAGCCAAGAAAAGCTGAAGATGAAATGATTAAGTTACAGACAGAATTTAGGGAAATGCATGAAAATGTTCAAAGATTAACTACAGAAAAAATGCAACTAGAAAGAGATCTTGATGGCATAAGAAAAATNGCACATCGATTAGAAGATGAGGTTAATTCATTAAGAAGTCCACCACTAATTATTGGNCATTTACAAGATATGATTTCAGAAAAAAATGCAATAGTGAGAAGTAGTAATGGCACAATTTTCAAAGTTTCAGTCAACCCNTCACTACCTAATGAAAAATTAAAACCTGGAGCCAGAGTTACACTTAATCAAGACACACTGGCTATTATTGATGTTTTACAAGATGGTTGGGACCCATTAGTTACTGGAGCTGAAGTTTCTGACAAACCCACAATCACTTTTGATCAAATTGGAGGGTTAAATACTCAAATTGAATTATTAAGGGAGGCAATTGAATTACCACTCACTGAGCCTGAATTATTTACTAATGTAGGTATTACTCCGCCGAAAGGAGTTCTACTTACAGGACCGCCAGGATGTGGAAAAACGATGATTGCAAAGGCTGTAGCAGCAAATGCTGATGCAACATTCATACAACTAGTAGGAAGCGAATTAGCACAAAAATACATTGGTGAAGGTGGTAGATTAGTAAGAGAATTATTCGCACTAGCACAAGAAAAAGCACCTTCAATTATATTTATTGATGAAATAGATGCAATTGGTGCTAAGAGACTAGATACTGCAACAAGTGGTGATAGAGAGGTTCAAAGAACATTAATGCAACTTTTAGCAGAATTAGATGGATTTAACCCTCTTGATTCCGTGAAGATTATTGCAGCCACAAATAGACCAGACATACTAGACGATGCACTATTAAGACCTGGAAGATTTGATAGGATTATCGAAATACCCCTTCCAAATGAAGAAGCAAGAAAAGGTATTTTTGAAATAAATGTAAAAAACATGTCAACATCAAATATTAAAATCAACAGCATAATAAATGCTTCTGAAGGGTATAGTGGAGCAGACATAAAAGCAATGTGTGTAGAGGCTGGAATGCAAGCTATAAGAGCTCGGAGAAAAAAAGTTCTTTCAAAAGATTTCACTGCGGCGTTAAAAATTACAGAGAAGATGAGGAAGGATTCTGAATCAGAAAAAATCAATACATTGTATAGTTAATCAAATAATTGAAAGACTAATTTTGTAAGCGTATCATATGAGCGAAGCATTAATTGAGTGTGTGCCTAATTTTAGCGAAGGTAAAAACACTGAAGTAATTCAAAAAATAACGAGATCAATTAAAGAAATAGAGGGAGTTACGCTACTAGATGTTGATTCTAGTGAAGATTTCAATAGAACTGTTATTTCTTTTGTTGGCTCGCCTGAAAATGTATTGATTGCAGCTAAAAAATGTGCAAAAAAGGGTTTAGAATTAATCGATATGAGAAAACATTCAGGAGAACATGCTAGAATGGGGGCTGTAGATGTAGTTCCTTTCATCCCAATCAGTAATTGTAATATGAAAGATTGTATTTCTTTGGCAGAAAGATTTGGAAAATATTTAGGCGAAGAATTGAACATACCCGTATACCTTTATGCAAATGCTGCCAGAACTAATGAAAGAAAATTGTTACCAAATATTAGAAAAGGTGAATATGAAGGATTCAATGACAAAATTAAACATGATGAATGGAAACCTGATTTTGGACCTCAAGAATTTATTGCTAAAAGTGGAGTTACTGCATCTGGGGCAAGATCTGTTTTAATAGCGTTTAACATAAACTTAGATACTGATGATAAATCATTAGCAAATTCCATAGCTGGAAAGATTAGAACGAGTGGGGTCTTAAAGAAAGATAAAGAGGGAAATAAGATTATTGATGTTAATGGAAAACCAGAAAGAATTCAAGGAAAATTTAGTGATCTTCAAGCAGCAGGATGGATGTATGATCAAACAACTGCACAAGTTTCTATGAATTTATTGAATTTTTCAAAAACTGGAATGCATGACGTCATGGAGGAAATTAAAAAAGAGGCTACAAAGTTAAATCTTAAAGTCACGGCTGGAGAATTAGTTGGATTAGTACCTCTAAATGCAATATTAGATTCTGGAAAATTTTATCACTCAAATCCATCTAGTGCATCTGTAGAGGATTTAGTTAATGCCGCAATAGACGGTTTAATGCTTAGTAATCTCGGTGAATTCGATTCAAATAGAAGAATAATTGAATGGGCTGCAAAATAGGGTGAGAATATGGATGATGATTATTCTAGAATGACAGTTAAAGAATTCCTCACTGCATTATCAAGTAGTTCACCGACTCCAGGAGGAGGTTCAGCGGCGGCTATATCATTAGGAAATGCAGCAGCATTAACTTGTATGGTATGTGATTTAACATTAAGTAAAGAAAAATGGAAAGATAGTTGGGAACTTGTAGAAAAAATACAAAGTATTGCTGCACCTATTTTTTTAGATTCTTTCGAATTAGCAAATAATGATGCATTATCTTTCAATAAAGTAATGGATGCTTGGAAATTACCTAAAAATACTGATGATGAAGCCATTAAGAGGAAAAATGAAATTAATGACGCCACACTAAATGCTGCATTAGTTCCTTTGGAAACTGCAAAAAAAGCATCAGCCATACTTGAATTACTTCCAGAACTTGCAGAATATGGAAATTCAAATGCCATCACAGATGTTGCAGTGGCAGCACTATTAGCACATTCATCAGCAATAGGAGCAATATATAATGTAAGAATTAATTTACTAGATCTAGATGAGGTTGAAATTAAAGAAAAAACGATTGAAATCAGCAAGAATGCAGAAATTAATCTTTCAAAAACTCTAGAAATCGTAGAAAGGAAGATGTCTTAATCATAAATTCCTAATCAGACTAATACGCCCTTATTTACTACAGATTTCGGAGTAATACCATTAAAATAATCAATTAAAATATTAGCCATTTCGAAACCTATTCTTTTCTGAGCCTCACGAGTGGATGCACCAATATGAGGTGATCCATGAAATCTAGGGTGATTTAATAGAGGGTGGGTCGTTTCGGGCTCATTCTCAAATACATCTAATGCACAGGAACTTAGAATTCCCTGATTTAGAGCAATGAGTACATCTTCTTCATTCACAACACCACCTCGAGCACATGAAACAAGATGATTCCCACATTCAATTCCGTCTGCACCTATACCTGGCATCATTGAAAGTGTCGTCAAATTCACTAGATGGTGAGTTTCATCGCTTAAATTGCAATGAACACTAATATGTGTGCAACTTTTGAATAAATCTTCAATATTTTCATGTAAATTACATTTTTCATGTTTGGCAATTCCTTCAGGCAAGTACGGATCATAAGCATGTAATTCCATACCCAGAGATTTTGCTACTTTACCAACACCTTGAGCAATTCTACCAAATCCAATGAAACCGATTCTCTTACCACAAAGTTCTGTACCTTTAAGATTACTTTTAGTCCATTGACCCTCTCTTAAATCTCTATCTGCGGTTGGAATATGGCGAACAGATGAGAGGAGATGTCCAAGTGTTAATTCTACAACCGATTGTGTCGATGATGACGGTGTATTGCACACTAAAATATTTGCATTTGTAGCAGCTTCTAAATCAATATTATCTACTCCTACACCAGCTCTTCCGATAATTTTCAATGATGGTGATGAAGAGATGACATTTGATGTGATTTTAGTTGCTGAACGTATTACGACAGCATCATAACCAGTTAAGTTTGAAGTACTAGTGAGTAAATCAACTTCATGTCCTTCTTTTCTCAACATTAATACGGCATCCTCGGCCATACCATCCGTTATAGCAATCTTGGCCATATTACCTTACAACAATTCGTACTGCTTCAATATTTTTATAATACTAAAATTCAATAAGCAGTTTTCATAGGAATAATCATGCGAAGAGTAACTAATGCAGTAACAAAAATTTTGAGAACGGCAGATGCCCACTGTGATGGGCCTTGTGGAGTATACGATCCTGCAAGTGCAAGGATTGCGGGAGAAGCCGTTCAATCAATGACTAAGAAGATGGTAGCACTAGAAGAAAACCATGGAGGAGATTGCAATACTGCGGCCTATTTGAACACTATGAGTCGTTATGCTGCAATTAAAGAAGAAGAAGCACAAAAATGTAAAGATGAGTTATTAGTTCTATGGACTGATTATTTTAAACCCGCGCATTTAGAAACATATCCCGACCTTCATGAGATATTTTGGAAAGCTGCTAAATTATGTAGCGCTTGCAAAGTTGAAGTCAGCATAGTTCATGCTCAAGAATTAATGGATGCAATCGAAAATATTCATGTCATGTTTTGGCAATCAAAACAAAAAGATGTTCCTTGGATTAGAGCGTCTTAATGAGATTAAATGTTTTTTAAAAATTTAATTAAATTATTTTCGGGAAAATATAGATTGATTATTATTCGTGGAGAAAGTATGTCTCCAACATTAAAGAATAATCAAATCGTATGGGTTGACTATCATAAAGATACTATAAAAAATTTAAAAAAAGGTGATATTGTTCTTTTCAAGAATCCATTCGGAGAGAATCTTATCGTCAAAAGAGTCAATCATTATAAGCAACAAAAAGGTTATTGGATGAAAGGTGACAATCAAAATATTATGGAAAGTTCTGATTCGGAAATGTTTGGTTATGTAAAACAAGATCTTTTGAGAGGTAGAATTTGTAATAAAAAGTAATAATTTTGATTAAATCTAACCCTTCCCATTAATGAACTAAATCTTACCGCAGGTCATGGATAGTGAGATAGAACTCATTCAAATTCTATCCGCAATTGGAATTCTATGTATCCCGATATTAGCTGCAATTCCAATTAGAATTATTTGGAAAAGATATGTTGGAGGAGCATATCAGCATGAAGAATATAGAAGATTATTGAGTTTGGTAATTAATGCAGGATATTCCCTTTCACAATTTAGAGATCAATTAGACGAGGCAGCAAGAAGAAGAAGGATACCGAAAGACAGACAAAAATTAATTGAGACTGATTTCTTATTCCCATTAAAAACACCTCACTTCATTCTTCTTCCTAGTTTATTTTTTACCCCCTTAGTTCTTCTTTTTGCAACTCCATTATTTCTATTAGCGCTACCATTACTTTCTCTAGCAGAATATATCCTCATAAGAAAAGGACTTCTTGCTTACATAATCATGCAATTGCAAAATATTTCAAAATGGCAATTAATCCATATCCCAAAACCAAGACATAATCAAAAAGATTTGAGGGGAGATATTGTAGCATTTAGTAAAATGCTTATGACAGTATATTTGGGATTATTCGCCTGGTTGATAGTACATTGGATTTTTAGAGGTTTGGATTATTGGGTATTAATTCTAATTTCTGCATTTTCATATTTAATATTAGTCTCAATTTTAGGTGTAATCAAAACAGCAATAGATACAGAATTTGTTTTTGCAGATCCTGCGGGTACCGCAATAATACCAATTGAACGATTCTTTCGCGAACTTTTAGAACCACTTATAGGTCTTGGTTTACTATTTTTACTAATTAGAGATTTAACCGCAATTTTCAGAGAAGGCGGAGATTTAATACTATTCTCATTATCTATATTAATAGTACTATTCAGTGCAACATTGGTAGGAATTGGAGTCGAAGTAGGTCATGCCACAAGAAGGAGAAATTCAATACATTCAAAATTTAGTGAAAAATTAATCAAATCTTGTGAGCCAAGAACTTATTATTTCCTTAGAGAAAAAGGGCTGATTAAATTCATTGAATACGGTCCTACCCCTATTGATCCTGTAGAACGTAAAAATTTGAGAACAAACGCGCCTTTTTCAACAATTCCGGAAAAGATGAAAAATATTGATGATTAAAAATTATCTAAAACTTTCACCGCAACCACAACTTTTAGATGCATTAGGATTATTCAACTTAAACCCACCACCCATTAATTTATCTTCATAATCTATTTCAACTCCATCAAGAAGACTTGAGGCGGTTTTGGGAACATATACTTGGATTCCATCAATTAATAATCCAAAATGCTCACTATCTTCCAATGGCTCAATAATCTGTAAATCATATTTATACCCAGAACATCCTCCAGATAAAACATCAACTAATAATGCAGATTCTGAATCATCTCCCATTACCCCAAGTAGGGTATTTTTAGCTTTTTCAGTAATAGTAAGTGTCATCTCCTTAGTTTCAGGAATTACAACTTGTAAGGGCGAAGTTGAGGGACATGCCTCGCAATCCATATCAGACATGCTATATTCTCAGAGAAGACACTTAAAAACACTTACATTCAGTTAGTCAAAAATACTAAGTTAATGGTTCAAATCTTACTGGTATACTTTTTGAGGCTGGAGTATTTGATTTTAATGCAACATGATTAATTGGAACCAAAGGATTTGCTTCAGGGAAATATGTTGCAACACATCCTTTGGGGATATCATAACTCATTATTTTAAATCCATCAACAAACCTATTTTCACCGTCATGATCGCTAATTATTCTAACAATTTGGTTAATTTTCAATCCTAATTCATTTATGTCATCATCATTCATTAAAACAACATAACGGTTACCTTTTATCCCTCTATATCTATCGTCTAATCCATAAATTGTAGTATTGTATTGATCATGACTTCTAATCGTCATCATAGTTAAGTAACCTTCTGGATTTTTATTGTCTGGTATTTCATTTACCGAAAAGTTTGCTTTTCCGTTTTTTGTAGAAAATGATTTAGAATCCTTAGGAGGATTAGGCAAATAAAATCCAGAATTATTTTTTATTCTTTCATTAAAATTTTCAAAACCTTCGATACAATCTTCAATTACATTCCTAATATTGTCATAATTAGAAACCAAATTATCCCATCGTATACTATTTTCTATAGATATCGCATTTTTGGCAATATTAGCTATGATATAAGGCTCACTTTTCAAACTTTTAGAGGCAGGTTTTAAATTTCCACGAGATGAATGAACGAAACCCATAGAATTTTCAACAGTAACAAACTGCTCCTTTCCGTTAATTAAATCTATTTCAGTTCTTCCGAGACAGGGTAAAATTAAAGCCGATTTACCAGTAACCAAATGAGAGCGATTTAATTTTGTTGAAATCTGGACACTTAAATCTAATTTTCTAATTGCAGATGCTGTAAAATCTGTATCAGGAGTAGCCGAAATAAAATTACCTCCAAGTCCGATAAATATCTTTATTTTTCCTTTATTCATAGCTTTAATCGAGGATACTGTATCATATCCATGCTCTACAGGGGGTTTAAAATTGAATCTTCTTTCTAAACTATTTAGGAATCTCTCTTTTGGTTTCTCCCAAATCCCCATGGTACGATCTCCTTGAACGTTAGAGTGACCACGAACGGGGCAAACTCCAGCACCGGACCTACCAATATGACCTCCCTGTAATAATAAATTAACAGTTTCTTTAACATTATCAACTCCATTAACATGCTGTGTCAATCCCATCGCCCAACATATTATTATAGAATCTGATTCTAAGAAAAATTTTCCTGCTGTTTCAATTAAATCTTTTTTGATTCCAGAAGAAGCAGTGATAAGATCCCAATCAGTTTCATCTAAAGATTTAATATAATCTTCAAAATTTGTTGTTTTTTCAGAAATAAAATCTTCATCAAAAATATAGTTTCCTTTCCTTTTTTCATCGAGTAAGTATTTACCGATTCCTTTCATTAAGGCTATATCACCATTAATTTTAACGGGTAAATGTAAATCAGCTAATTTAGTCGATTTGAGTGATAACTTCATATAATCTTGGGGATGTTTAAACCTAACTAAACCTGCTTCAGGTAAGGGATTAACATGGATTATTTTTCCTCCATTTTTTTTATTTGATTCCAATGCAGAAAGCATTCTTGGATGATTGGTTCCAGGATTTTGCCCCATTACAACAATCAAAGATGCATTATTAAAGTCATCTAATGTAACAGTTCCTTTACCAATTCCAATTGTCTCAGTTAAACCAGCCCCACTAGATTCATGACACATATTTGAACAGTCAGGAAGATTATTTGTTCCGAAGGTTCTTGCGAATAATTGATACAAAAATGCGGCTTCATTACTAGTTCTTCCAGAAGTGTAAAATATTGCTTCATTTGGAGAATTTAAATCTTTTAATTGCTTTCCTATCATCTCAAATGCATCATTCCAATTTATTTCTTTATAATAATCCGAATTTTCTGCTTTGAACATTGGATTAGTCAATCTACCCTGTTTATTTAGCCAGTAATCGGATTTTTTTGATAATTCAGAAATAGAATATTTTGAGAAAAATTTAGGATTTACCTTCTTTTTCATAGCTTCGTCCGCTACAGCTTTTGCACCGTTCTCACAAAATTCGAATTTTGTTCTTTCATCATCTGGATCAGGCCAAGCACACCCCGGACAGTCGAAACCTTCTTTTTGATTTACCATTTTTAGAGTCTTAATTGAATTTATAATTCCCATTTTTGTTATTGCATGTTTAGTGGTTGAAATCACTGCAGGAATTCCTGCAGCACTTTTTTTTCTAGATTTTTGTCTCGACTTAGACTTGTCTGGTGGTGCTCTATGACCGTTCACTATCCATACGTAAAAGTTACATTAGTTAACTGTTGACAAGATTCTACTCTCACAAGTGTAAATATTATACCCTTTATCACTAACGAAACCAACTAAAGTTATTGAGCAAGCAACTGCTAAATCAATCGCAAGAGATGTTGGAGCACCAATACATATCAAGATTTCAATACCAGCCATTGCCGCTTTTTGTACCATTTCATAACTCGCTCTACCAGATAAGCACGCACCAATTATCTCTTTTCCTAAATCTTCAATTACATACGCATTCCCAATAGCCTTGTCCATTGCATTATGTCTTCCAACATCTTCTTCAATACATATTATGTTACCAATTTTTGTAAATAAACCAACAGCATGAACCCCCCCTGTTTTTAAAAATAAATTTTGTTCTCCTTTCATTTTTGTACAAATTTTCTGAATAACTTTTCCAGACATATTAGTTTCTATAGAATTTTTAGATTTGGGGATTTTTTTCAGTATTTCTGAAATAGCTTCTTTTCCACAAATCCCACAACTTGAATTAGAAATAAAATTTCTTTTCATTTCAGAAAAATCCGGTAATTGATTACTTTCCAATATCAAATTTATTTTATTTTCTGAAATTTCACATTTAACATCTTTAAGTTCTTTTGCTGACAAAATACCTTCAGAAAATAAAAAACCAAGAATTAATTTTTTATCATCACCAGGAGTCCTCATTAAAATTGCTAAATTTTCAGAATAGCCATCACTAGTACTCATTGTCAATTCTAAGGGCCTTTCTACAGCAACAAAATCTGTTTGCAAACTAATCTTATTATTTGAAAATCTTCTTGAGATAATCTTGTTAAATTGCTCGTCATGCCCCATAATTATCAATTATTGTTCTCTTTTGCTAATTTTTTACATATTTTTATTTGATCCTTCACTCTATAAATTGTATCTGAGTCTAAACCCCTAGGTATTGCCTGTTCAAAACATTTAATTGCATCTGTAAATGCATTCATTTCAGCATATGACATACCTAAATTATACAAAATATGTCCTGATACATTAGAGGGGTTTAGTTTCATTGCATCATGATAAGCATTGATGCTATCCGCAAATTTCTTCATTCCATAAAGGCTACTGCCCCTTCCATTCATTATCTTAATCTTCATTTCAAGATCATCACCCACTTGTGATAAAGCCTTGTCATAACAACTTAATGCATCTGAATATTTTTCTTCAGATAAAAGAATCATTGCCTTATTAAACCATTCAGAAGCATTATTCTCATTTATTTGAATTTCAGAGTTTTTTATTTGATTCAAATCCGCTGCAGCTTGTTCAAGATTTACTTCATTTAAGTTAAAATCATCAGATTTTGAAATAGTTTCTTCAGTTTTTTCTATTTTTTCTGATAAAATACCCAATCCATCACTAATACCGGATAATTCTCTATATTTTAATTTACATTTTTCAGACTTTTCATACTCTCCCATTTTTTCCAAACAAATAGATAAGCCCAGCCAAATTTTGCCTTCATTAGGATATTCTTCAAGCAGATTTTTCCATTCTTTTACTGCTTCGACATTTTGTTCTGCTAAAGACATAGCTTCTGGAATTAACATAGATTCTTCTAAATTATTACCGGATTTAAGGTGTAATAAAGCTTCTTTAGCTAATGTTGGACCTTCCTTGATAGTCAAAGGTTGATCCGTATAACCCATTACTTCTGATTCAGCCTTCGCGATTGAAAGTAATAATCTCACAAAATCTAGTCGATTAGGATGAGACCCATTCTCTCTTAATATTGTCCTGTAGCCCTTAATTTCTAAATCACTTCTACCTAATTCTTTAGCAGTACTAGCTAAATTTTTTGCTGCCTTCAAATATTCATCATCTAATTCTAAAGCCTTTTCAAAATGTGTTAATGCTTCTTCTGTCCTAAGTGATTTTTTTAACATCACTCCAACATTATGATGGGCCGTTGAAGATGTTGGGTCTAATTCGATTGATTTTTTAAGATCCCTAATCGCAGAATCTAAGTCCCCTAATTTGGCTTTAGCACCACCAGAAAGTGCCCATAAAGGTGCAGAATCGATATTATTCGTCAAGTTAGGTTTTGCTAACTCAATGGCTTCTTTAGGATTTCCAGCCTTAATTAAATTTCTTAGTTCCTCTTCCAAAAACTGGAGATTAACTTCCATTGAAGAACTACTAGGTGTCTCTATTTTACCTTCAATAAACTTGACAGTTTTTGCAGCAATCTCTAATTCCTCTTTATCTAAGACTAAATTTGTATCTCTATCATGCATAGTTGCTTCCCTAAGCAAAACTTCTTGATCTTCTAGTCCGTGTTTAGTCATTACATTTTCAATGTCTTCTTCGCTATAATGATACGATTCTATTTCTTCAGGACCGCCGTCAAAAACAACTTCTTCACCTTTTTCAGGTGGTATAATAATCGCTGGACTTGGAGCGTTTCCTTTTTTTGCTGAACCCCAGCCACTAACTTCTTTCCAGTCTTTTACGGGGGATTTTTGTATTGCACCCGATGATTTATCCACTATAGCTTTCAATAAAGGATGACCATCAAATGTACTCATTGCAGTCAATGCCCACTTTGTAGCCTCTGTATAATCACCTATACGATCTAATAAAACTGCTAGGTTGGCTGCTGCTGGAGCAAATGATGAATCAAGATCTAAAGCAATTTCAAATGATTGTTGTGCACCTTTTAAATCACCTTTCGTTTCCAGTAAAACTCCTCTATTAAACCAAGCTAAACTTTGACTTGGGTCTAAACTAATTACATGATTAAAAACTCTTAATGAATCTGCATATCTCCCTTTTCTGTATAGAAATTCTCCTTCAGCAATTAATTCTTCAGGATCTTCAACTTCGCTACTCTCAACGTCACCTTTTTCTTGCATTAAATCACTCTCACTGACCTTTCGTAGGCAACTTGCGGTGTTGAATCATGTCTTTGAATCTAACTAATAGATTCTCGGCTGTAGGTTATACATTACTACAGTGATAATGGTAAAAGGTAATACCATACACCCCTACGCGCACATATGGCTGCAAAGGTAAAGGTAATGGGTATTTCAGGGAGTTATGGTAACGATTCAAATAATACTAAATTAGTTAAGTTAGGTCTTGAAATTTTATCTAATTTAGGTGCTGAAACTCATTTTTGGGATTTAAACGAAAAACCTCTCCCGCTTGTAGGGGAAGAAGGTTGCTGGGAAAATGAGAATGTTAAGGACTTTCAAAACCTTGCAACTGAAGTCAATGCATACTTACTTTCATCGCCAGAATACCATGGGTGTATGTCTGGAGTAATGAAAAATCAATTAGATTGGATTTACAGTAAACACGTAAGTGGTAAAGCCTTCGGATTAATGTCAACGCTTGGAGGCCAATCAAATTCAAATACCCTAAACCAGATGAGAATAGCAGTAAGATGGATTCATGGTTGGGCGATACCTGAACAAATAGCTGTTCCGAATATAAAAACAGCATTTAATGAAGATGGGATGTTACAAGATGAAAAATTAATTGAAAGATTAGAAAATACAATGCAATCTTTATTTGATACTGCATTGATGCTAGAAAAATAGTCTATTTCCATTCTGAGTTTTCATTTCCATGAAGTGTAAGGTCTAATTCTAATTTTTTTTCAACATCTGGAAGAGGTTTTTTTGGATCAATGATTCCGGGTCCTGTGGGCCATGAACCATCAAATTTTTCTTTTAACATCAATAAAAAACCCAATGATTCAAATTGTCTTAGTGCGATTGCAGTCCTCTCTTCTACTGGTGAAATATGTTCTTGAAAAACTTCATCCATGACTTTACAAATTTCTTCAAAGGTTCTTGAACCATCACATAATTCCCACAGAAGGCTATTCATATCATCTAAATTCCTCCTCAAATCTTTGGGTCCTTTTGTGATTTTAAACATCAAATTTTCTAATAGATTAAAAATCCTTGCAAATCCTTTGACATTTTTTGATTCTTTCCAAATTCGAATTACGATTAATCGTCCTGTAACTCCTGGCTCATTTCTGTTTAATTCTACGAACCCCCTCCTTGCCCACCAAACGGGTGTCCTTGTAGGATAAATATTCTTTAATTCACTCATAATCAAACATCCATCGTCAAAGTCCAAATCAATAAAGTAATCATTGAAATTACACCTGAAATTGCAACAAATCTAAGCAATTGAACTCTTTCGGTATAAGTTCTTAGATACCACGAAAGAACACCGAAAAAAGATACAAAGAACCATAAAAGATACCAAAAAGGCGGGAAATACATTTCAAAACACCTCTAATCAATCCTCACCGTCTTCATCATTTTTAGATAATAGAGAACCAAATGCGTCTTGAAGATTAATTTTTTCATTATTAGGCGGCCTAGAAGTAGGTTGTGAAAATTGTTTTACCTTTTCATGTTGAGTCTGGTATGTAGAAGAGTTTAGAATTTGCTGAGGTTGGTTTGGTATTTGTATAGGAGGCACAACAGAATTAGAATAATTAAGATTATATTGATAATTACTATCCTCCTCTATTACTTCATAATCTTCTGATTTTTTTTGCAGAATTATTATTACCAGCAAAGAAATTATTACTCCTGCAAATGTTAGCATCAAACCTTTTAGCAATCCATTTTCGGAGAAAAATAATTTTATCCCTGATTTACTCTCTTCTGAATTAACGGCTAATTCTATTTTCCAAGAGAATAGAGTATTATTTTCAGAATCTAAAATATTTAGCTGTATTTCATTTAATCCCTGAGTTGAACCAATTTGCAAACTGCAATCTATTCTTGAATTTCTATTAATTCCTGAAAGTGAAGCTGGAATTACCACCCTAAATTCACCATCATTTGAAGGATCCTCGCAAGATAAATACCAATCACGAGGTATATTATTCTCTAATTTTAAATCTTCAATGATTGATGATGAACTTGAAAAGTTTATCGTAAAATATTCTAAAGAAGATGGAGAAACCATTCCGGAGAAAAGATTCAATTCTGCATTTACATTTCTATATATTGAAACATCAATAATTGAAAGATTTGTCAAAGTCAATGATTCTCCCAACTGATTACTTCCTCCCTGCACATACCATCTAATTTTTATTTCTGAAGGAATTTGAATGTCAGGAGGAACCATCACCAATATTTCGATTCTAGCTAATTGGTTTTTATCCAAAGGAATAGACGCCCATTGGCCAGATGAAAAATATTCATCGCCAAATGTAGGAATACTTAGAACGACACTAATTGGACTACTAATTAGGTTATTTTCCAACTCAAATTTGACCTTTAATTGACTATCCATCGAATTTCCAGAATTTACTATTGTTGCATTAAGCAGAATATTCTGATCTGCTTCAGAACTGACAAACTCCAAAGGACTAATTACCCACTCAGGGATAAATGCCATTGCAGTTAATCCATTATATGAAATGCGATTATTTACCAAATCGGTCTCGGAATCAGTGATATCAGAACTAATTGAAATTATAAAATTTATAGATATATCCCCAGGTACATTTTTTGGAACTTCTATATGTAGTTGAATATTTTTCACATTTAGACCTTCATATTCTGGAGATAATTCTACTAATTCCACAATATTTCCTTCATTCGTGAACCAATATTCCCAATCAAAAATAAAATTTTCTAATTTTAATAATACTGTATCTGCGCCATTCCCAAAATTAGTAATATTGAAAGTAAGTATATTCTCACTGCCTGGAGAAAAATAACTATCTGATTCTAAATCCATAATTATTAAATCACTAACCATTCTTACTGAAATACCATTAAAAGGTAAAGATTGTATCACATCACCACTTCTAACACTCTTTATTATTGGCGTCAATAATGGTCCTGAATCATTTTTTTGAGCATTTTCGGGTATTGAGATGATAATATCAATATCCATAGAGGTTAAACCTGGAACCTCAAAAATATAGGGATTAATACAATCTTCACCGTCTTCAATTATCATTCCATCGTGTTCTGAATTAACTCCCCAACTCCTTGAGCCACTTTTGAAAATACATAATTCAAAAATATCAAAAGTTGAAGCGTTATTCCAAAGCGTGAATGGTAATTTTATTTCTGTATTAGGAATCGGATTAATTACATCAGCATCTAAATCATCAATATTTACAGAAAATACAGCATTTGAAATCATTCCCGCAGTAGCATTGATTCTAATCAATGTAGAAATATCATCTCTTGTATCACTTGTCGCAGTTAAAATCAAACTACTATATTGGCCTGGAATTGTTTCTGGAGGTATATCTACTGTCATCCTTATTGGAATAGATTCACCAGATTCAAGATCAATTTGAAGTGGCTGATTCCAAGATAAATCAAAAGACCACCCATTACGAAGTATTAGCAAATCTGATGAAATTTGAAAGCTATCAGAAACATCACCAGCATTGGTAAGAATTGCAAAAATTTCGCAACTATTTCCAGGTCTACAAAAACCATTTTCTTCTTCAAATTGAAGTTCTGGCAAATAAGTTGGTAATACATCTAATTGAAATTCTTTAGAATCATAAGAACTTACAGAATTTTTTGAACCTAATTTAAAATTTAAATTTTCTATTCCTAAAGTTGAATTTGAGGACGGTTTAATTCTAATAATTATTTCACGAGTTTCCCCTTTACCCACTTCAATACCACTTTGAGGGTCTATAGGCCCTCCATTTTTGTAATTTACAGCCCAATCCCATCCAGATGGTAAATCAATAATATCCATAGAAAGCTTATCTTCTAAATTTCCTCCGTTATATATCTCAAGTTCATGTTGAGACCATTCTTCAGCAGAAGTTTCTCCTTTGGAAATACTGAGAATTTGAGGGTTATATTCTTCTGCTCTTGCAGATTGATCATAAACCATTACAAAATCATCAATCCAATATCCTGAATCTGTATTTACTGCATTAGAAACAAAATTAAATCTTAATTTACTATTAGAATTCATATCTATTGGATTAACATTAAAATTAAATAAATTCCAATTTGCTGCAGATGAATCTATTATTGTATTAATATTACCAAGATTTTTCCATACTCCGGGTGAAGTTTCAATCTTTAAAATTAAGTTATCTCCCACCTTACTTGCACCTGATAATAAAAATGAAATTTGGAATGGGCGTAAAGGGTTTGTAACCCTATCTCCAAAATTGATTATCGAAGTATCCATATTTTCATTCCAATTATTCCCATATGTCGTTGTTAGAGTATCACCAACATAAAATGAATTTTTATTAAAAGTTGCAAAATCATGAGGTGTTATACCAGTATCTGTATCTATAGACCAATATGTTGACATTGAACTCCAAATTCCTGCCGAATTTGCATTCTCATAAAGATTACCTATTGTATAATGTCTAGATTTTTGATCATTTGAAGTATCGTCATCTTGAGGATGTTGGGTTATTGCATGTATTGTGTGATTACCAGAATAATCTGGAATCCAATTTAAATAAACCATTTTCGAACTTGAACCAGAAATTGTCGAAACCTGTATAGTTTGATCTAAAATAATAAATTCATCATATTCATTGTGCTCAATGTAGACTCTCAAATCGAATTGTCCACTTGATGTTGAACCAATGTTTTGAATCGTAATTCCAATTTGTTGCTCCTTATTCAACATTCCATCAATAATCCATAAATCTGATGGACGATTAACTGTATCACAACAAGAATAACTTGAAAGTAATCCATAGTTTTGAAAATCCGCATCGTTAGAATATTGAAATTCAAAACCAGAGGGAAGTAAATTAATTCCACTAGATTTAGATGATGAATGCTGTTGATGGGAATTATGAAGGTAAGCATAATCACTAAAACTCATTGAAATTAAAGCCGCCAAACACAGAACGGCTAGAATAACTCGAGAAGACACACAGTAGAGAAAACAAGATTGGTATTTCAAACCATTGACAAGACTTTTAACTTATTTTATCCTGTTCGAGAGCTAATTCTAATTCTTTCCTCTCATTTCTTGTAGAGTTTTGGGAAATAAAATATACCAAAAATGCTGGTACTAATAATATCATAAAACATCCGATTAGTGCAGCCATAGACCATAACATCTCAGTAACAGCATCGATTTTAAATAATTCTACTGAAATTATTTTTTCATTAACATAGGAAACTTCAACTGAAGGATTAACTTCTGTATGATCCCCTTCAACCTCAATAGAAATTTGCCATGATTTAGATTCATGTGTTCTGTTGAAAATAGAATTTACCTCAGCTAAACCAGATTCATAATCATCGGATCTTACAGTTCCACCATCCCTTAATGCTGGATCTGGATGGCTTAAAGATATGAAATTCCCATTTCCGTTTTCAAGTGACATTGTATGTGTCGAACCCACCTGACAATCTATAGTAACCCAAACATACTCGCCGTCTTTCTTTATTCTGTCTGCACAGTTGGTATCTGTGTTTAATGCATCGCCTAACTCAGGGTGAGACCAAAAATTACCATCAATATTAATTACCTTTAAAATTGAATTTTCGACTCCACCTTCAACTGACACATTAATCCAAGTCAAATTATTAGTATTTGTTTCAAATTCCCATATCCATACTGTTTTTCCATTCTGATAAATGGGGTTAGTACCAATTGCAGATAATTCAGGTGAAGTACTATTTTGTTCTGACTCATACACATAGTAACCAGAATTTGAAGATGCACCATAAACCGCATAAGCCAATAAAAATATCAAGGTAAATGAAAGTAATAATAGTGTACGAATCATGTTAGGATTTTGCCTCATTGCGGCTCGCATGGTTATTGGAAAAATTCAACCCGTTTCAAGTTTCGTAGTAGAATTACAAACAACATTGACTCCATCGTAGTTTTATACGGGAAGTTAGTCGGCAGGTCGCTCGGTGGTACTATGACAACGCACTATGACGTTCCAGCAGAATTATTATTGCCTGTAGTTGCAAGCAAATTAGAGCAATTTGATACCATAAAACAACCTGATTGGTCAGATGATGTAAAAACAGGACCAAATAGAGAAAGGCCACCTACACAAGAAAACTGGTGGGAAATGAGATGTGCTGCAATATTAAGAAAAGTCGCTATTTTGGGGCCAATTGGTGTTAAACACTTAGCAGATAAGTTTGGTGGACCAAGAAACAGAAATGTTAGACCAAACCGAGTTAAAACAGCGTCTAGAAATATTATTCGTACTGCAGTAGGCCAATTAGAAGAAGTTGGATTAGTTGAAAAAGTAGTGACTAAAATGGTTGAAAATGAATATGGTGAGACCGTAGAAATTACAAAAGGGAGAAAATTAACTAGTTCTGGTCAGAAATTATTAGATGAATGTGCACATTCAATTAGGGATGATGCAAATACTATGGCTCCTGGACTTTCAAAATATTAGGTGATTACATGGCAAGACACAAACCATTAGCTAAGAAATTAAGACTTCAAAAAGTTACAAAGCAAAATAGAAGAGTTCCTGTTTGGGTCACACTAAAAACAGCAAGAAGGATGACAAGTCATCCAAAAAGACATATGTGGAGAAGGAGCAAACTACAAAGGTGATATTTTGGCAAGAGGAGCAGTAAGTGAATTAATAGTACCTTTAAGAGTTGCTTGGATGGTTCCAAGAAACAGAAGGGCATCTAGGGCAGTAAGTGAAGTCAGAAATCAAGTTCAAAGACATCTTAAGGTCACATTAGAAGAAAAGGTATGGATTGATCCAGAAGTCAATGAATATATTTGGAAAAATGGGATAGAAAATCCACCAAGAAAAGTTAGACTACAAATTACAAGACATGATGAGGAAGACATTCCAATCGAAGTAAAATTACTGGAGGATTAATATGGGTAGAATAAGACCATCTTTTGTTAAAATTAGAGCTATAAGATTAGTTAACGAATATCCAGGAGAATTCACTCCTGATTTTGAAAATAATAAAATTCTAGTCGAAAAATATACAGATGGTGCAAATAAACGTATGAGAAATTGGATTGCGGGTTATATCACAAGATATGTTCAAAGAAGAACGGATTGAGGTAAATGTCAATTCAAATTGATTGGGCTAGAAACCCAATTAGTGTTAAAAGCCAAGTAAAATCAGAGTTAGATGATTTTCTAAATTTTTTAAATGAATTAGGTATTCGTAAACATAGTATTATTATGTCAGATCGGGAAACTAAAGGACACATCTTATTCATATACCAAAAATTAGATGAAGAAATCATAGAAAAATGGAAAAAGGGGCGTGAATAAATGGGAGACCATCAAAAACTACCGTTACCAAATTTTCCATATTCTCTAAAAGTTATTTTAGTAAAGCCTTCAATCGAAGGCAATTTAGGAGCTATTGCCAGAAATATGCTAAATTTTGGATTTAATGATTTAAATCTAGTTTCCCCAGAATTAACAATTGGTGAAGAAGCAAGAAAGAGAGCTAAACATGCTAAATCAGTACTAGAGAACATTAAGACCTATCAATCATTAGATGAAGCAATAAATGATTGTTCTTTAGTAATTGGCACTAGTGGGAAAAGAGAATTTGGTGATAAAACAATAACAAGACATTTCTTAACACCAGAAGAAGTTTCAGAAAGAATTTACACAAATAATGGTAAAATTGCCATTGTGTTTGGTCCGGAAGGTCTGGGTCTTACTCAAGAGGAACTAATTAGTTGTGACCTTCTTACAAGCATACCAACTTGGGAAGGTTATCCAATAATGAATCTATCACATTCTGTTTCAGTAATATTATACGAATTTTATAAGTTTCATATCTCTAATAAAGAATTAGAAGACCCGAGCATCATAAATAGTTCAATTTCTATAGAAAGAAATCTAGACCCAAAGATTCGTCAATTATTAAGAAAGCAATTAAAAGAATTAGAAGAAGCACTTCCTTGGCCAGAATCAAGAAAACATTCTATCGCTAAAACATTTATTAGAACTATTTTAAGAGGTAATCCAACCGATTTAGAAGTACAACAGATGTTAGGAGCATTAATTGATTCTACTACCGCAATACAATATGTTAATAATAACGAAAAATGGAAAAGAAATAGGAAAAGAAGAGTTGAATAAGGATTTTTAATTAACAAATGTCCCATTTTGATAATCAATAAATGCCTGTTGAATTTCTGCCATTGTATTCATTACAAAAGGCCCATGTCTTGCAATTGGCTCATTTAATTCAGGTCCAGCCAAGATTAAAAATTCTGATTTTTTTTGTGAGTTTATCAATAGTTTTTCGCCATCTGATAGGAGGGCTAATTGGCCATCTTTTACAACTTTATTTCCAAGATTTATTACACCACCAAATACGTAAATCATTGCATTCAAAGATTCATCAATTTCTTTCTCTAAAATTGAATTTTCTTTCATTTTTACATGAATAAACTCTATAGGCACCATAGTATCTATCGAGGATTTTAAACCTAAACATTCCCCTGCTATTACACGAACCCAAACTCCATCTTTCTCTGTAGTAGGGGATTGATCAGCAGGTATTTCTTGGTAACGAGGGTTCATCATTTTATGTTTTGCTGGGAGATTTATCCAAATTTGAAAACCATGCATTAATCCTCCTTTTTTCTTAAAATCTGAGTGTGGTTCTTCTGAGTGAATTATCCCCCTACCTGCAGTCATCCATTGCACATCACCAGGATTTAGGTCACCTTTATTTCCCTCACTATCTTCATGCTGCATCTGTCCAGATAGCATGTAGGTTACTGTTTCAAAACCCCGATGAGGGTGCCAAGGAGCACCTACTGCTTCTCCAGGACCATAATTTGCAGGACCCATTTCATCTAGAAGTAAAAAAGGACTCATCAATCTCCCCATGCTTGCCGGTCTTCTGACTTTAAAACCTCCTCCTTCTAAAACCGTATGAGTCGGAATGATGTGATTTACTTCCCGCACAAACTCACCTTGAAAGCAATTCGAATAAATACTTGTATTATTATGACTTAATTTTATGCTAAATTAACAAGAAGTTATATCTAAGATATTTTAGGACTAATTATGTCGCTAGCACCAACAGATTATGATTTTGGAAAACCATCAAATTACTCATTTGTAGAAAATATTACTTGTTCAGATGAAGAAACACGTAGAGTATTCATTGAAGCATTTGGACATATGTTGAATTATAACCATGAGCAAGCAATAGCTTGTTTCACAAAATGTACAGAACTTGACCCAAATTGTGCTATGGCTTGGTGGGGAATTGCATATTGCGTCTCATCTAATTACAATTGGGCACCTGGTTTAGGTTCTGGACATGATGCAATTCAACAAGCCATATCAGTTATGGATCATTGTTCTGAACTAGAAAAAGACCTAATCAATGCATTATCAACTCGCCACTCAGCTGAAGCTCGTGATGCAGCGGATCCTTCTGTTCTTAACATGGGAAATAGTCCAGAATTAAATGTAGCATTTGCTGAAGCAATGAAGCCACTGTATGAAAAATATACTGGTAACTTGGATGTGACAGCTATATATGTTGAAGCATTAATGAACCTGAAAGCTTGGCAGTTATGGGATAAAGATACAAAAACTGGAAAAATTACACCAGCAGATGACAATACACTATTACTAGTTAAGATTATGGAAGATGCTTTCGAAAGCAGTGATGAAGCAAGAGTGCATCCGGCTCTATGCCACCTCTACTGCCATGCATTAGAGTTATCACCATTTCCAGAAAAGGCTCTATTTGCAGCAGATGTCCTAAGAACGAGAATGCCTGGTTTAGGTCACTTAGTTCACATGCCCTCGCACATTGATGCATGGGTGGGACAATGGAAAGAAGCAATTGAATGTAATATCGCAGCAGTAGAAGCGGACGATAAATATGTTGAATTAACTGGAAATGAATCTCAATTCTACAAATTTTATAGGATGCATAATCACCATTTCGTTGTCTGGTGTGCGATGTTCGACGGTCAATATGAAACCGCCATAAAGTATGCTAGAAAAGCCGTAGAAACATTGCCTGCAGGTGATGAAAATTCTGGAGCTCAATTCATGTTAGCAGGAATAATTCCGATGGGGGCTATTTTTCTCGAATCCTACGTAACTATGCCTTGGCATGTAATGATTAGATTTGGGAAATGGGATGAAATTTTATCTGAACCAATGTATACCGATAAGGATGTATTCCCTGCCACAATTGCTACACAGCACTATGCCAGAGGAGTAGCATATGCTTCAAAAGGTATGGTTCCTGAAGCGGAAGCAGAGCAAAAATTATTCAAAGAGGCATTACAAAATCCTTCATTAGCTGGAAGAATGATGCATAATAATTTCATGTACCAAGACCCTGAAGACGGACCTTCTATTCTCAACGTTAACGCTTCTATCCTTGAAGCAGAAATTGAATACAGAAGACAGTTCCTTGCTAAGGCAAATGGTGAAGACTCAGATTTCAGTGCGGCATTCGATGAATTACGCCGTGGAGTTGATCTTTCTCTTAACTTAGCATACAACGAACCTTGGGGTCAAATGCAGCCAGTTAGGCATATATTAGGTGCGCTACTTCTTGAACAAGGTCATGTTGATGAAGCTGAAGAAGTATACCGTGCAGATATTGAATTGTGGAAGGACAATATGTGGGGGCTGCTTGGCCTGAAACTTTGTCTAGAAGCAAAAGGAGATACTTCAGGAGAATTAGAAAAAGTTACAGCTTTGTTTAATGAAAGAAGTTCTAGAGCAGATATTGTTCCAGCAAAAACATGTTTCTGTGCTCAAGACGCTTTAGATACAAAATGCTGTGACTAATCTTTATCTTCTGTTTCTTAAACGATAACAAGGATATTGTATTGGATTTAGCAAAGACTATATCCACTACAAATAATGTAATATTTTAAGGATGATAAATAGCTGAATTTTTATCATTCTCACGAACTTCGACTTGATAGCACCAGGCTCGATTTTTTGTATTTTCCCTAATTAATTCATTAGCAAATTCATAAACAAATTTAGCAGAGAATTCAATTGAGGCGGATTTAAGGACACGAATATCACATGCACCTTTAGATTCTAAATCCCTAAACTCGCCAAGTAAAGGGTCATCTTCAGCAAGTAATAGAGTATGATCAAACCAGTGCTCTAAAAATACCTTTAGATCCTTTAATCCCCCAAAATCAACAACCCAGCCGTGTTTATCTAATTCATTACATGCAAAATGAAAAATAAATTCCCTAGAATATCCATGAACGAAAGAGCAATGTCCCTCATTCTTCCATTGCCTATGAGCACAAGGTAGATTTCTATATGTTTTAGTCGATGTATATGATTTTGCATTCATTTTTTACCCTCATTATATTTTTTTTGTATTCTTAAAGCATTATTAAGTACTACTTCCCAATCATCCACATATTCAATCGGATCTTTTCTTCCAATCGAATGAAATGCTAGTATTCTCTCTACATCTGCACCTGATTTACCTGAAGATTTACCGGAAGAATCTGGATTGTAAGAGGTAATTGTATTAGAAAATATCAAATCAAAATCAATTCCTAATTTCTTTGTAGATTTCAAAGCTTGTCTCAAAATATAGGATTTATCATATTCTAAATAAGGCAAGTAAAAACTTACTTTATCACTATCCCAATTTCCTACTTCGAATGCATTTGCTAAAGCATTATAAAATTCAGGTCTACAATCTGGATATATTGCATGATCTCCGGAATGTACTCCTAATGCTATTCGAACATTATTATCTATCTTAATTGCTTTTGAAAGAGCACATGCATAAATTATTGATGCGAATATAGAATTACGATTTGGAACTACAGTAGATTTCATTTGTTCTTCTTCATAATATCCTTCAGGAATTTCAATTTCACTATTAGTTAATGAACTTTCTAATAACTTAGAAATAGAATTTAGATTTACAACATCATGTCTAATTTCAAAACCTTTTTTAGACAAATATGAAATATTTTCTTTTGCTTTTTCGATCTCAATCCTATGTTTTTGACCATAATCAAAAGAAATTGCATGTATAGAATATCCATCAGACAATAAATTTAGTAACAAGCCTGTTGAATCCATTCCCCCAGATAGAGCCATAACTGCAATTTTTGACATCAATCAACCCCCATCCATTTATGAGTTTGTAATGAAAGGTTCCAATCTGGATTTTCTTTAACGACCTCAACTGTTTGCCTAAATGAGATGCCATTCCAAATTACATCCTTAGATTCGTCATAACAAGGTTGTAAATATAGGTGTGTGAAACCATCCTTTAATTCATCATAAATTGATAAATCTTGGCCGACATAAACACATTTTAATTCGTCACCATTTCTTTGTTTTATTGAAACATTGGGATATATTTGATCTTTAGGACTAACACATATCCAATCAAGTAATCCTGGAGGTATTTCCACAGTACCATTAGTTTCTATAGAAAATTTGTAACCACTTGGCCTTAACGATTTTATTAATGGCTCTAAATTTTGTAATGCAGGTTCTCCACCAGTAAAAATTATTTTTTTACAATTAAATTCGAAGATTTTTTGATTTATTTGAGATATTGACATTTCCTCAAATTCATCAAAATTTGTATCACACCATTCACATCTTAAATTACATCTGCCGAATCTCACAAAAATGCTAGATTCACCAGAATGAAAACCTTCACCCTGGACACTATGAAATATTTCTACTATTGGATAAGATGTCATTTTAAAACCTAATTTCCTTGGATTAGTTGCATTAATTCAGCCCTAGCATCTGATTTTTCAAAAAATACACCCCTCATGGCGCTTGTTGTCATAATTGCATTTTGTTTCTTTACACCTCTACAAGTCATACACCCATGACTACCTTCGACAATTACAGCACACCCCAAAGGAGATAGAATATTTTCCAAATCATCGGCGATACCTTTTGTGATTCTCTCTTGATTTTGTAATTTTTTAGTATGTAACTCTACTAATCTTGCTAATTTACTTATTCCAACAATTCTTTCTACAGGGATATATGCTACATGGGCTTTTCCCTTAAATGGAAGAAGATGATGCTCACAAGTTGAATGATATTCTATATCCTTTAGTAAAACAATTCCATCATAGCCTTCAGCATTAAATGTAGATTCTAAGACTTTTTCTGCTTCAAGTGAATAACCTGTAAATATTTCTTCCCAGGATTTTACTACTCTTTCAGGAGTATCGATTAATCCTTCTCTTAATTCACCTTCATTAGGTTCTAAATATCTTACAATTGTGTCAATTGCTTTCTTAGCTTCATCTCTTGATATCTTCAAATTAATCACCCCCTATCCTTCCATGTCTTGTATCAATTTCATCCAACTGATCTAATAATTTCCTACAAGCAGTTCTAATCGCATCCGCAACACTAACAAATTTATGCTGATCCCCAACATGTAATTTCAAATCATTTAGTAACTCCGCGGGCATATCTAAACTTATTTTGGGCATGTTAGGTCGAAATTGTAACCAAATATAATATTACCTGAGTAATATCTGAGTATTATTAATTGATTGATTCCACTAAATCTTCTCTTAAAAACTGCCTTGATGCATACCAAGTTGCTAAAGCCGCATAAACGAGACTAGAGAAAAACCATATCAATACATGAAGAATGTAAATCTCATTTTGAAGTAATTCTCTCATAGCTAAAAGAACATTTACAGCAGGTATTGCAAACCAAAATAATTCAATACTTTCAAGATTAATGAATTGCGCGAAAATAGCAGGTAGGAAGAAGAAAAGCATCATAGGCCCAAGTATTGATCCCGCCTCTTTTACACTCCTAGATCTCATTGCAATAGCCATCTCTAAAGCGACTACCATAATTCCAAAAATTCCAACCGCAATTAAAAATAATAATATTGAAGCCATACTTAATTCCGGTGGTTGGAGTATAGTTCCGTTCATCAAAAAAGAAATCGCAAAAATTAATCCTGCTAATTGTAAAAATATACTAACTCCTACTATACAAGTTACAGCTAACCATTTACCCAAAAGTAGCTCTAAACGAGAAGTGGGAGAACATAGTAATGATTCTAGAGTCCCACGTTCCCGTTCACCTGCAGTCATATCTATAGAGGGTTGTACTCCTGAAGTTGCTGTCCAAATAGAAACGAATAAAGGAATAATGAAACTAAATACAAATCCAGCTTGCTCCGCCTGTGTAGCAATATCACCTTGCAGTAGATTTCCGTCTTTTTGTAAAGGATTTAGAATAACATCCTCTTCTAAACCAGCTTCATCTAATCTTTGAGTTGTTAGATTGCTCTCCCATTCAGATAGAATTTTTGTGATTCTTAAATAAGCTTCAGAAGAACTTTGTTGAGTAGAATCGTATATTATTGAATATGTCCAAATTGAACTGTTTGAATCGTACGACAATCTCAACATAGAACTTATATTTGAGTTTTTAATATCTCTTAAAACATCACTAGTATCATTCAAACTATTATTCTCTTCAAGCTCGAAATATGTGATATTTAACAAATTTTCATTGAATTTAGAGGTCAAAAAACTAATGTTAGTCACATCTACATTAGATTCAAGATGCACATCTAAGTGCATAGACTGTCTTTCATCTAATTCTGATTGCATTACAATTGGTAAAACAAAGAAAATGGCAGGAAACATCAATAGTGGTACCAATATCACTGCAAGTAATGTCCTCCAATCTCTAATGTAATCAATTAATTCCTTCTTACAGATAATAAAAATCGAATTGAATTTTTTCTTTTGATACATTTCATTCTTCCTCCATTTCCTCGATTAAATCCGTTTTTCTTGTAAATAATTGACGCCATGCCCTAGAAAACCATCCTTCTGGTTCTGTTTCATCCCTAATTCTTGCATCATCAGAAGTTAACTTAACATAACCTTCCTCAAGACTTAAAGTTGAAGTTTCAGACATCAGATTTTCTGGAGAACCATCAAATCGAAGTTGCCCATTATGTAAGATCAAAATACGATCACATACTTTCTCTGCTTCTGAAAGATTATGTGTGGAATAAATTACAGTACCGCCCTCTTTTTTCAGCTGTAATACTAATTTTCTGACTAATCTAGCGCTAGTTACGTCGAGTCCCGCTGTAGGTTCATCTAGAAGTAAGATTTCTGGACCATGGGCTAATGCTCTCAAGATGGACGTTTTTTGCCTCATCCCCCTGCTAAATCCCCTGGTATGCCTCATCAGATCATTTGAAAATGATAGAGCCTTAGAAAATCGAAGAGTTCTTTCCCAAGAAATTGAATCACTCACTCCGTTTAATCGAGAATAATAACGAATATTTTCCCATGCAGTTAAACGATGATAAAGTCCAGTTGATTCGGGTAATATCCCGACTGCTTCCCTAAATTTATCTATATTCTTTTCTTCACCATCTTTTAAGAAAAATATATCCCCTTTAGTTGGCCTGTAAAGGCCACAAAGTAATCTGAGTAATGTTGTTTTTCCAGCACCGTTACTACCAACTAAACCAATTATTGAGCCTTTTTCAATGTCAATACTCAAATCCTCTAATGCATTTAGGTTTCCAAACACCTTACTGACATTTTTAACTTGGAGTAATAGTTGACCCATTATGTTATATCCAATAAGTCAACAAATATGATGGTTTCATTAAATTTACATTTAAAATAATTTAATAATAAGCAAATTTCCTAAAGACATTGAAATTGTAATTATAAGGCCAATCAAAAATACTGACTTAGCCGAGGATTTAATATTCTCTAAATTAATAAAAAAACCGACTGCTGCCATCATTGGAAATAATAGATATTTTCCTAACTCAATAAAAAAAGAGACCATGCTTTCAGGTAAAAACCAAGTTGACATAATGGCAGAAATTAAAAAACCAGGTATGAAATAAGGTATTTTTATTTTATTTTGAATGTTTTCTTCTTCATTATGGATCTTGTTTCCTAAGTAAACACATACAGGAACTACAACAATTAGTAAGGCCACTCTTGAAAGTTTTACTGCCGTAGCAATAATCAAGCCTTCATCCCCAATTGCCTCACCAGATGCAATTGTTTGAGGAACTGCATGTATTACAGAACCTGCCCAAATTCCAGCTTCAATTTGATTCATTCCTAATTCAATTGCAATTATCGGAATAAGAATAAATGTTGCTAAACAAAGTAAATTTATTACAGCTAAAACCATTGCAATATTTTCTTCCTTCATTTTTAATGAAGGTGCAATAGCTACTACTGCACTATTACCACAAATTGCACCACCTGCACCTAATGCTATTGATGTTGTGAGTTCTATTTTGAATATTTTTCCTAGTATATATGAAATACTAAAACAAATTATTACTGTAAAAAATACTGTAGTCATTCCTAATAAGCCAATTTCTGGCTGAGTTAGTAGTTTAAGATTTAGTCCAAATCCTAAAAAAACTATAATTATAGGCATCAAATTCTTTGTACACCATTTCCCACCTTCATCTAATCCTTTCATAAAAATAGAGCATGTAATTCCAATTAGAAATGCAATAGTGGCAGAACCTGGTGAAAATAATTCAAAGCGATCTAGAGATTTATTAATGTAGAATGCAATAACCGCAGAGATTAAAGCTACAATAATTCCAAATTTTTTATTTGTAATCATTAAATCACATTCCCTCTATGAAGAATGTAAGTTAATTCTCACTCTGCAGTAACTGTATACGTTAATTCAATAGGTGACTCAGAAATATCACTAGAAACTAATACAGCGCAGTAATTATCTCTTGAAACTCTTTTAGGGTCAATAGAAGAACTCTTTGTTAAATCTTCTTTAGAAAGAGATGTTTCAGCTATCACTGCGCTATTTCCATCATTATATCTATCACAATTAAATTCATCTAAAATTAGCATTGAATAGGTCGAATTATCACCCATCTCTAAAACCTTAATCTGCCAAGAAATGGTATATACACTGTCTAATTCAATTACTAAATCTTCTCCAGCTGCAAGTACAAGTGTTTCGGATTCCTCAATTCGATTATCGATAACTACTGCACCAATTACGGTTAAAATATACATCAATAATGTGATCATTATCAAAACTTTGGAAGATTTGAAAACACTATCCGATCCTTCTTCAACGTTTTCTTTGAGTTCACCTTCAGAAAATAATTTAAAACCTCTTAATTCTAATTTTACAAAAGTTAAGAAAAGGAATAATGCTGACAACCCTAAAAGAAGAAAATCTTGTAGAGTTAATGATCCTGCAAATTCCCATGTAGGCCTAACTGCAGATGTCGATTCAGGATAATTACCTGTGATTTTCTCAAAGAAAACATAGTAGTAAAATTTGTCACCAAATTTACTTTCCCCTAGCAAACCACCTGGAAAAATACCTAAGATTGCATTAAAATAAACAAAAACAGACATAATCATTGAAAACATTAAACTTATTGAAAAAGTAATTCCAAAGATTCCAAGACTCCAAATAGGTTTTTTGAGTTTCACTTCTTTTTCATTCGATTCATTCGATATATCTTTCAAACTTTGAGTAAGTGTTTCCTTTAACTCCGAAGAAAAATCTTCAATACTCTGTGCGAGTTTTTCTTTTAATTCCTTACTTTTATCATCATCAATTTCAATTTCTGAGTTTTCTTCTTCTTCTTCGACTATTGCATTGAACATTTATGCATTCTC
The DNA here is from genome assembly GCA_002696315.1 of Methanobacteriota archaeon. GTDB lineage: Archaea > Thermoplasmatota > Poseidoniia > Poseidoniales > Poseidoniaceae > MGIIa-I. Next base: position 75,441 of record NZRR01000021.1, read on the forward strand.
CTTAATTACTCCTGAACAACAAATATTTATAATAACCTCCATTTTAAATTTAATGAAAAGATGATTTTTTGAGTAAATGAGATTTTGGAATAAATTTCAATGTTGAGACAATTCTACTAAAACTCCGCCTGTACTTTTAGGGTGTATGAATGCAATTAATGCACCACCAGCCCCCTTTTTAGGAGTTTTATCTATTAATTCTATCCCCGAATTAAGAAGTATTTCCAAAGTTTCTTTCAAGTTCTCAACCCTAATACAAATTTGTTGTACTCCAGGACCTTTTTTTGATAAAAATCTTCCAATAGGAGTTTCATCTCCTGTAGGCTCAAGCAGTTCAATCCTTGTATGATTTAAATCAGAATTAGGAGATGACAAATATCTAACTTTTACGCCTTGTTCTTCTACAAGTTCATCATCCATTTCCTGAACAAATCCAAGCATCTTCCAAAAGATGTCAGACTCATCTAAACTTTTTGTTGCTATTCCTATATGATCTACACTAATATTTTTCTCTTTCATATTATCACTTAAAATCCACTTGGAGGATGATAATCTCCAAAAACATCTCTCATTGAATTTACTATTTCACCAAGAGTACACCTTGCTTTAACTGCTTCAATAACCTTAGGAAATAGGTTTTCATCTGTTCTAGAAATAGTATTTATTTCTTGAAGTAATTTTTCACATAATTTATTATTCCTATTTGAAATTACATGAGCAAGTTTTTCAATTTGCTTTAATCTAATTTCTGAATCTATAGATTGTGGACTTGGAAGATCTTTTTCATCATTAATTGCATAATTAACTCCCACTATTTTTCTTTTTTCTGATTCAATTTCTTTTTGAAATTGAAATGCAGATTGATGTATTTGTCTTTGCTGATATCCTGCTTCAATAGCCCTTAAGCTACCTCCAAAATCATCAATTTTTTTGATTTCTTCTTTGGCTAATTCGTATATCTTTGTAGTCAAACCCTCGACTAAATATGAACCCCCTAAAGGATCTGCAACATTCGCTACACCAGATTCTTCAGCAATAATTTGTTGAGTTCTTAAAGCAATAGTAGCACTTTCTTCTGTAGGTAAACCGATGGCTTCATCATATGAATTTGTATGTAATGATTGTGTCCCTCCACATACAGAAGCTAGCGCTTGAATTGTTACTCTTGAAATATTATTTTGTGGCTGTTGGGCAGTTAAAGATACACCCGCTACTTGAGTATGGAATCTCAAAATAGAACTTTTAGGATTTTTAGGAGAATATCTCTCATTAATTAAATCAAACCATAATTTTCTTGCTGCCCTAAATTTAGATATCTCTTCAAAAAAATCATTATGGCAATTAAAGAAAAATGAAATCTGGGGGGCGAAATCATCAATTTCTAGACCTTTTTTAATGGCAGCATCCACATATGCAATACCATTTGCCAATGTGTAAGCTACCTCTTGCACAGCAGTAGAACCAGCCTCTCTGATGTGATATCCACTAACACTTATTGTATTCCAACGTGGTAACTCTTCTGCACAATATTCGAAAATATCAGTAATTAATCTTAAACTTGGATTTGGAGGGAATATATGAGTTCCACGTGCAATGTACTCTTTTAAGATATCATTTTGTATAGTACCACGTAATTTATCTTTACCTATCTCCATTTCTTCAGCACAAACAACATACATTGCTAATAATATCATAGCAGGTGAATTTATGGTCATAGAGGTAGAAACTTGATCTAAAGGTATATCTTTGAATAATTCTTTCATATCTTCAACAGTATCTATCGCAACACCCACTTTCCCCACTTCTCCTTCTGAAAGAGAATCGGAAGAATCTAGTCCGATTTGTGTTGGTAAATCAAAAGCCACTGACAATCCTTTTTGTCCTAATTCCAACAACATTCTAAATCTTTTATTTGTCTCAATTGCGGAAGAAAAACCTGCATATTGCCTCATTGTCCAAACCTTACCTCGATACATTTTTTCATGTATCCCCCGTGTATAGGGTTCCTCACCAGGTAAACTTTGAAATGCTGAATCATACCCTAACTCTTCAGCCCAATTTTTTGTTGCTACAACGGGTACATCTAATCCGCCAAGGGTCTTACGTGAGTCTGAATGATCTGTGACATCTCGGTCGACCATGATAATCCTCTAAGCACCAAGTACAAGTTCTTTATTTAATAAAATTATAAAATAATTAAATATAATTTAGCAACAACCATCGTCATCACAATTTTTATCTGATTTTAGTTCGTTATTTTCTCCATCTGATTCATTTTCAGATTTATGAACGTGACCGTGATCTTTTTCTGATTCTGATGCTTCTCTTAACTCAATTATTTCAACTTCAAAAGTCAATGTTTTTCCTGCCAACATATGATTAAAATCTATTGTTATTTCATCTTCACCAATTTCAACAACCTTGAAGGGCAATTGCATACCGTTTTCCATTTCTGCAGCTAAAACCATCCCTACTTCAACCTCTGGAGGAAATTCAGATGCGGGTACTTTTTGAATTGCTCCTGGATCTGGTTGACCATACGCCCTCTCTGGCTCTAACTCAAAAGTTCTCTTTTCACCCAATTCTGCACCCATTAATTCCTGTTCAAATCCCGGTATCATTTGTCCCTTACCAACCATAAAGGTTAGGGGTTCTCTACCATGACTAGAATCAAATTCATCTCCATTTTCACTTAGAGTTCCCCTGTAATGTACGGTTACAATCATTTCATTTTCTACTTTCATTATTTCACCTTTTTATTGTATAATTTTTAATTAACACGACTAATTCGTTCGAAATATCCTCGGTTAATATTCCCTCTTGTTGTTTTTGAGAAACATATTCTATTGCTGAATCAATTCCAATCCTTTCACCCTTTGCCCAAATCTGCCCAAAAATATTTGATCTATGCTCTTCTGCTACTGAAGAATTATCTAAAATAGCTCTAGCATCAAATCTAAATTCTAATTGTTTTCTTCGATTAAGTTTTTTCTGCTTAGGTTGTTTTCCTCCACCCTTCTTAGTTTTACGTATTGGTTTTTTAGGCTTTGTAACAGGTTTAGGACTTTTTTCCTCATTTTTCCTTGTGAACAAGGTCCCCTTATATGAGTCCGAAGAAGGTAATTGTACTCCTGTTTTAGCCGCCAGTGCATCACTTCTTCGCTTTAAATCATCTAATTTCGATGTTTCTATATCAACTTTAATTTTTTCATTTGAGCCTTTTGCAAGTTCTTTATCAGCGGTTTTAATTTTTGGAATATTTTTTGATTTATCTTCTATTTTCTTCTCAGAAACTTTTTTTTCTTTGACTTCACTTACTTCAACAATAACGGGATTTGATTTTTTTGAATCTGGAATCTTTTGTTCTTCCTTTAATTCACTGGATTTTTTTATTGTATCTTTGTTTGAATCTATTTGCTTCTTGATGGATGATTCTTCAGCAATTTTCTTTTTTTCCTGCTGCTCCCTTATTTTTTTTCTCATCGCATCCATTTTTTCTTGTCTAGTGAGATTTGGAATCTGAGTTTTACTAGTTTCGGGACGATGTTTTTGTGTTTTTTTCTGGGGTTTAGCTGACGCACCAGGAGCAAATGGATTAAATGGTTCTCTCTTATTACGGCGTGCCAAATTATTCCTCCAATTAGACCCTCTAAAGCCACCCAATTAACACTTACCTTTTTTCAAGCCCACAATATTGGGGTTTGATCTGTCCGAAGATACTGTAAAACAGAACTCTCGCTTAGTTCAGTAATGTCTTCATGCAATAGGTGTAACTGACCTAATACAGCAATCATAGAGCCATTATCTACACAAAATTTTCTCTCGGGTACAAAGCTTGTCGCATTTCTTTCATTAGACATGATCTCGCTCATTTCCCTTAATCTTGAATTACAGGCAACCCCTCCGCCAAGTAATAATTCTGATTTTGATGTGTGTGCTAATGCCCTTTCAGCAACTTCAATACATGCTGCAAATGTATGTTCTTGAATACTCCAACAAACAGCACCCAAAGGTGCTCCCTTCTTGATTAAATTACATGCTGCATTCAATACGCCTGAAAAAGCTAAATCCATACCTTGAACAGCATAAGGAAGGGAGTAATCTTCTAATTTTGCTGTGGGATTATTTTCAACCCATTCTTTAGCCAAAGCTTCTATTTTCGGTCCACCTGGGAACGGAATTCCTTGCTCTCTTGCAAACTTATCGAGCATGTTTCCAATTCCAATGTCTAGAGTTTCACCTAAAACACGATAACGCCCATCCATTTTAGCGATAATTTGAGTATTACCTCCAGAAACATAAAGCAATACAGGGTCATCACAGCCACATGTTTTTCTTCCAACTTCTATATGGGCAACACAATGATTAACGCCCAATAGTGGTATTCGCCATTTTTGTGAAATCGTACGAGCAACAGACGCACCAATCCTAAGACAAGGTCCTAGGCCTGGGCCTTGTGAAAATGATACAGCTGCAAAGTCACTTGGATTTAAATCGTGTAATTTCAACAATTTTTGCAAAACTTCAGCACCTTTTTGGGCATGATGATCTGCGGCTTCTCTAGGATGAATACCTCCTTTTAATGGACGTACAGCGACAGAAACTGAATCTAAGGGGTATCCATTTGAATCTGCTACACCAATTGAAAATGTATGAGCTGTGGACTCAATTCCCAAAATATATCCACTAGGATTTATGCTTAAATCGTTCACTCCCATATTTCGTGCCCAAGTGGTACACCTTTTCATAGATGATGCTTATCGAAGTGCATGCGCCACCTAGTTATCGGCATAGGAGATTTGGCACATTTAGATGATGGAACTAGTGGTTTAATTAACGGCAATCAAATGAGCGATGAAAATAAATTAATTTCAAAAAACATGGGCATCTTAATTAATGATGGAATTATTGAAAAAGTTCAACCTCAAGAAGAGTTGATTGATGAATATATACCATCAATGAGCAAAAATTTACAAAAAAATTTTGAAATTCTTGAGATTAATAATATAAAAATTACAAATGCAGGAGGAAATGCCGTAATTCCTGGATTAATCGATAGTCATACACACCTAATTTGGAGTGGAGATCGATCTAATGAAGTTAGTTTGAGAATGAAGGGGATGAGCTATAGAGAAATTTCTGAAATGGGCGGAGGCATAAAACATACAGTCACAGAAACCAGAAAATCCAATGAAGATTTGTTAATAGATTTAGGGGCAAGAAGATTAAAAGAGGCATTAAGAAATGGAACCACGGCTATGGAAGCGAAATCCGGTTATGGGTTAAATACTGAATCTGAATTAAGATTGACATCAATTATGAATGATTTGTCAATTGATAAAAATAACCCCTCAATAGATATTACTTGGATGGGCGCTCACGACATCCCTCCAAAAATCGATAATAAAAAAATTTCAAAATCAGAATATATTGAAGAGCTGATTAATATCCAACTTCCTGAAATTATAGAACAAGGATATGCAAGAAACTGTGATGTTTTTTGTGAACCAGGTTGGTTTAGTATTGAAGAAACTGAAAGAATAATTGATGCTTCATCTAAAGCAGGACTTTCCATTAGATTACATATTGATGAGTTCTCCAATGGGAATGGTGCCGAATTAGCAGCTAAAAAAAATGTTGAAACGGCAGATCATGCACTGTACAGTACAGACGAAGGAAGAGAGAAAATGGCTAAATCAAATGTCATTCAAGGATTCTTACCTGGTGCACCATATACAATGGGACTTGACAAGTGGCCTCCAATTAATCAATGTATAGAAAACGAACAACCATGGACAATTTCTACAGATTTTAACCCAAATTGTAGAATTCTAAGTTTACCATCAATAGCTTCAATTTGTGTACAAAGATTAGGAGTTAATCCATTAGCAACCTTATGTGCAGCCACAAGAAATGCTGCAAGTTCTGTAGTTCATAGAACAGAAAAGCCACATGGTATGATTAAAGAAGGATATGTAGCTAATATCAATATATTGAATGGAGAAAAATGGCAAGGTTGGTGTTTACAACAAGGTTCATCACCTTTCAAAGCTACTATACTGGAAGGTAATACTGTAATACATAATTAGTTAATATAAATCGCATTAAAAAATAAATATCAGGTTAATAGAATAAAAATAGAAGTTCAGTGATAGTATGCTAATGGAAACAATTGTTTGCTCAGCCAAAAGTGGTAATGAAAAGAGATTAAGGAAATTATTAGAAACAAGAATAACATTCAGGAAAAGATTTGATTCATGCCATAATGCCTGGGTATGTCAATCTGCAGATGGATCTGGAACTTTTCTAGTCCAATCTATTTATTCAACAGAAGAAGCATGGAAAAAAATTTCTGAGAAGATTCAAGAAAAATTAGATCCTAAAGATGGTGGCATAGAATCTTGCCTACTTGGTCCTCCTTTGGTTGGTATGTTCATTTTTGAAGGAGAAATATAACAAAGTATCTCCAGTCATTTCATAATTATGTATACTATTGGGCGTATAATGTATATTATGCGCCAAATATGTGATATGATGAGGAATAATCCGAATATGATTAAATTTACAAATGCCATTCAGTACAACGTTTAGAGTATTAATTTAATACTCTAAATGTGTTTTTTCTAAAATATTACTCATTACACCCCCCCCATTAATACAAATTTTCTTGAAAAGATGAAATGTTCATAATCATGTTTCTCCTCTCAAGGCATGAGGAGAGTAAATGTCAAAATACGAAGGCTTCTGTTTGAAATGCAAAATATACGGACTCATTAAAGATCCAAAAATATTCACAATGAGTAACGGAAGGAAAAGAGCAGCAGGGACTTGTTCAGAAAATGGATGCGATGGTAAAATTTCAAAAATCATCGGATGAGCTAAACCGATTTTGATAAATAGATTTTCTGACACCCCCTAATTATCGGGCTCGTGGTCTAGGGGTTATGACGTTGCCTTGACATGGCAAAGATCGCCAGTTCAATTCTGGCCGAGCCCACTGTAACTTGTTTTATCTTCACTTATATCTAATAAAAAAATATTAGTCGAATTATTCTTCTTGTAATTCTTTTTCAGCATAGGCCGCTTTAGTTTCAAACCCAAGAGGTGCATCTTCGAAATCATCGATACTAAAATCAGTACTCCCCCCACCCCAAGATCTCGTATTATCTTCAATTTCGATTTCTTCTAAATCATCCTCTGGTATTTCAGAGTGTGGATTTAAGCTATACATCCCTGGATCAATTGGTTTTGATTTAGTTACCACCACTTTTTGTTGAGGTTTAACTTCTCTTTCAACTAATATTTCCTGATTAAAGAAAATTCCACACTCAGGGCAACGAGACTGATTGATGGAATGGATCGCCCCACAAGTGGGACATATGGCTTTATCAAGATATACATCTAAAGGATCTTTTGTCATAAAAATCAATCTTCAAGGAAAATCATATCAAATTCAACTTCAACTTCATCACCATCATCTAAAAGTACTACTACAATTTCATCATCATCTTCTTCAATGAATTCAATTATTTTTCCAAATGCTTCTTCACCATCACCCAAGTCAACACCGACTCTATCGCCAACATCAACACCTTCATCTTCTTCTTCAACTT
>NZRR01000022.1 GCA_002696315.1 Methanobacteriota archaeon
ATGCCAACATCATCATCTTCATCATCTCCTTCACCAGGTAACGGCAAATCTATCTCAAGAATTGGGAAAATAACATTAGAATTACATCCATCACAAGATGTGGCTGAATTATCCCTATTATCATCAGGGTGTGTATAAAAGAAATATATTTCAGCTGGTTGATCAAAAATACCTAAAGCAGAACCAGTATCTGCTTCGACTTCATACTCTACTTGAATCTCTATATTGTCTTGATTCTTTTTCCATTCAGTCATATTTTCTGCAACTGCAAATTCCCAATTTATTGTTTCTTGGCCACTTCCGCCTGTTACAAATGTATCACTTGCAACAGGAACTCCTGCCTTTTTGAAAGTAACTGTAAAATCTTTACAAGCCCCACCATTTTGACAATCACTTCCTGTTCTACCCCAGGATTCGATATAGAATGTTCCTCTAATTACTTTATCAAGTTCTAAAGTCATATCCTTTGTAAGCGCTGGGTCCATTCTAAAACTTATATCAATTGATATCTTACCATTAGAAGCGGTCTTATATCCATAACCTTTTGGGGAGCTTCCTTGTTCAGAATTATTGCCATCGTAGAAAAAATGACCTTTACCTCGATCCATTGCTTCGCTTCCAAATAACCAATATGTTGTGTTATTTGCAGTTGGTTGTCGATCATCATTTCCGCCACCTTGCATCATATTTACTTCGTCAACTATTGGTGTTCCTTGAACTGGTGTAATGAGCATTGCCATAACGACAATTGCAACTAAAGATACGCCTCGCATGAATGTACGTGGTTGGAGGTTAATATTGAGCATTACTGTTAATCGAACCGCTCAAAACCCGTGTTTACACTCTTATTTGGACTCTGACGGGTGAGTCTTAATGCCTCTCCTAATTTATCGGGTTGAAGTTGTACTTTGTTAATTGCATCTCCTCCTACACCAGTAATAATTGCCATAACTTTGATTGTATCTCCAAAGGAAGGATCTTGTCTTGCCCCCATAATGACATTAGCATCTTCACTGACTTGATTTGTCATCATTTCCACGACCTGATTTGCAGCTTCACGTGTCATATATGGCCCTCCAGTTACGTGAATCAAAACTCCAGTAGCTTCCTTTGTATCAATATCTAATAATGGATGATTTAATGCCTCATAAACTACTTCTTGAGGGCCTCTATCTGATTCTCCATAAAGCATCATGGTAACTCCTCCATTCGATACAATAGATCTAACATCTGTAAAATCTAGATTTATTAAACTAGGAAGTGTAATTGTTTCTACAATTCCTTTAACAATTTCTGCAATTAACTGATCGAGAATACTAAATGCTTCTTCTAATGGTAAATTTGGACAAAAATGTAGTAAACGATTGTTATCTAGTACTAAAACCGCATCTACAACTCTTCTTAAAGATTCTAATCCTTCTAAAGCGCGCATCATTCTTTGTCTTCTTTCAACGTGGAAAGGTGTAGTAACAATTGCAACAACGACTGCTCCTGATGCCTTAGCTTCTTCTGCAACTACTGGTGCTAATCCTGTTCCTGTTCCTCCGCCCATTCCTGCAGTAACGAATACTAAATCTGCTGAACCTACAATTCTTTTGATTACATCTCTACCTGCTTCTGCACATCTTCTACCTGTACTTGGATCCCCTCCAGCACCTAATCCTCTAGTAATATGTCTTCCAATCAGAAGTTTTTGCATTGCTCTTGTATTATCTAAATGCTGTTTATCTGTATTTATTGCTACAGTTACAGCTCCTTCTACACCAAGGTGTGTAATTCTATTTAGTGTATTATTTCCACTTCCACCACAACCAACTACTAAGATTCTTGGATTTGGTACGCCAAATCCAGACATCTCTTCATCGAGAAGTGCTGTACCTCCTTTTTGAGTTTCAATATCTTTACGTAATTCATCAACTAAATTACTATACGCGTGGCCTAAACCTGTACCAGAGGCTCCGCTATCTTCGTTAGTCATGGTCGAGTCCCATCCTCTGAGAAGTACTTGGTTGTTTTACCCCTCTTAACCATTCACCTTCTTGAAACACGCGCGAGCCGTTTTTGGAAGTAACTAAAAAAATTCAAACTAGTAAAGAAAAATGTTGATTTTTAGAAATGGGTAAATACATCTTGAGGGTGCAGTGTGAATACCTCGCTTAGCTCAGTTGGTAGAGCACCTGACTGTAGACGGAAAAATAGCATGACTATCGGTAGTCATCAGGGGGTCCCCGGTTCAAGTCCGGGAGCGAGGACCATATTTCAAATAAATAGAATTAAATCAGATAATTTCTTCACTCCCAAACATGCAGGAAAAAATTTGCATAGATGAAGAAGAAAGTGGAGTAAGTCCGGTAATTGCAACAATATTGATGGTAGCCATTACTGTTGTATTAGCTGGTGTTCTGTATGTATGGGCTAGTGAACTAGCTGGGAATCAAGCAGACTTTGGTTCATTTAACACATATGATGTTGAAGATGCACCNGGTTCAATNACNGGAGCAATTAGTGATCCACTAGTTAGAATGAGTTTTGCATCTGGAGGAGATGATTTATCATGGGCATTTCTTGAAGTNAAAATGANGANTGATGAAAGTGTAATTCCNTGTAAAGTTGGAACNATGCCAGATNCNCAANTAGATGCACCAGATCGTAATGTTGAAGCAGATATTACATTCACAGTAATAGATCAAGGTTATGAGTTCTCAGAAGTATTTATCTCAGCATCATTTAATGGTTACAGTTCCACTTTAATGCTAAATGATGGCTCTGGAACTTGGACATATACTACTACTTTGGCCCCAGGTGATTATTCTTGGACTGCTGAAGGAGATGGTGAGGATTTGGTTTCTCTAAGCGGTATGTCTGAAAACCCGTCTGTAACAATTTCAGAAGATGGTGTTTCTTCTGGTCAAAACAGCATCTCAGTAACTGCTCCTGAGCCAGAACCTGAGCCAGAACCTGAGCCAGAACCTGAGCCAGAACCTGAGCCAGAACCTGAAGTAATTTTCAGAGTGATTGATCAAAGTTCTACCTTTACAAATATTAAAATTAAGGGTGATTTCAATAATTGGGTTCCTGAATCAATGAATGCTGTCGGTGGAGGTGTCTGGGAATTCTACACTATACTTGCTGAAGGATCTTACGAATGGGGAGCTGTTGAAGATGATGGAAGTAATTATGGAATTTGGTTACCAGGATTAGCAGGTTTTTCATCAAATCCTGTAATGGTTGTAGATGCTGATGGAAATGGAGTTTCTGTTGTTGATGTTCCTGTGAGTACTGGTACTCCGATAACATTCTTTGTAGATGACCAATCGGCTCAATATTTTGATATTGAAATTAAAGGCGATTTTTCAAATTGGGCTCTATGGCAAATGTATGAAACAGAACCGAATATATGGGCTTATACTGTTTCACTTGATGATGGTACTTACGAATGGGGTGCAGTAGAAAATGATGGAAGTGAATGGGGTGTTTGGTTACCAACAGCCGCTGGATTCTCAAGCAATCCTTCAATAACTTTGGGAGATGATACAAAAGAAGGTGACTTGATATTAGAATTACCTTTAGTTACAGTTTATCCAGTAACATTTACTGTTGTAGATAATGGAAATAATTACGGAGATATAGAAATTAAAGGTGATTTGCCTCCAGATTATGATTGGAATCTAAGAAATATGAATGCCAATGGAAATTCATGGTCCTATACAATTTCATTACAATCAGGAACTTATCAATGGGGTGCTATTGAAAATGATGGTTCAGAATGGGGAATTTGGTTACCAGAATTAGCTGGTTTCTCATCTAATCCGAGTGTTACTATAAGTAATGATGGTGCAATTTCTGGTGATTTGACATTTACAGTTCCTAACCAAAATAATGGTAATTATAATACCATGAATGAAGGTTCTTCAGGTGATACTGAATTCCAATTCGCAGCTGATTGTGTAATAGTTGAAAGTGGATCTGATACTACATCTTGGGAAGCAAATGAGATTATCACTATCTATGAAGGTGGAACTCAAATTTGTAGTAGTTGGACTAATTGTGAAGTTGAAGTTAGTGTATATTACCAAGGCAAGTTAATTGCTGGAGATAGAGGACTTACCCAACTATACTGATTAAGACCATACATCATCATCGTCAGATTCACTCTGACGAATTCGAATAAATGCTATTACAATCAGTAATATAACTAGTAATACACCAATCTGAATAATAGTTGAGGAATAATCAGAAGATTCTGTTTCCATATTAGTTGATGTTTCATTAGCATTATTTTCATTTTGTTGATTCTCTTCNATAACTCCAAGNGATATTACGAACTCCAACTCACTAGAGTTACTATTTTGTGAAGCATCNNCACTAATTACTTCGANAATCCAATCTCCATCTGAAAGTGGTTCAGTGATAAATTCATGATTTTTCTTAGTTGCAAAATTATATTCAAAAATAATCTCGTCATTTAACTTTATCAATTCTGTTGATTTTTCAGATGTATACCATGTGATTTTTACCCTACCATCTTCAAAAATTTCAACATCTAAATTAAGAAGTTCTGGAGCTATTTCATCAATAATTGCAGATGTTGAAATTCTAATGTTTTCTGAAATTAAATCTTCAACTGAAACTCGACAATCATATTCAGTATCTGAAGATAAATTAATCATAGTGCTTGTATGTGTAAGTCCATTACCTTCCCATAATTGAGAGATTATATTTGAAGTATTATTTACCTCAGTACAATCTATAGTTCCTGAACCATTTCTAGTGGTTGACCACTCGAATAAAGCAGAATTATCAGTACTACTTACAAATTTAAAACCATAGATTTGCTGAGCAAGNTCTGGCATTTCAAATCCTGTCAATTGAGCGTAAATATGNCCATTNACATCATATGANGATAGCATTTCTTGCTGTCCATCTCCTTCTAATATTATATCAATAATATTTGGATCATAATCAATTCCATCATCTTCTGCAGGATCAGATCCTCCACCTAGAGTCCAAGTTGAAGGNGTTGAATCAACATCACGCCATTTTCCAGTTCCAAATCCATCTTGACTACCGATTACAACAACATACCTATAATTTTGAATATCATCACCAATTACATCTTTACTTATTGTAAAAGTGATGGAATTAGTATTTACATCACCCTTTACCTCAATACCTCTCGATGAAGTACTACCAGTATCTGCCTGAACTCCCATTACAGCACCTGGTTCTCCAGTTCCACTAATGGCTACTTCCCATGCCCAATCTGGATGAATTTCTGCATTCGCTCCGACTAACATTTCCGTTTTACCATAATTTGTTTCTCCTTGATCTACATAAATTTGTACTATTTGATGACTAAATCCATTACTTAGTCCCCAAATATCAGTCATNTCATCCATTTCAAGAATAAATTGAGCATTCCAAGCACTTTGACGAACTGTTAATTTTGTTGCATCCCATAAACCTCCACCATCAGTGGTTGCAAAATCGCTGGCAAGAGGATAAACATAATCTCCATCTCCTGTTTCATCACCAATTGCATCNTCAAGTTCTAGTAATGTAACCCATTCCTCTAAATCGGGTAAAATTAATTCTGAAGGTGCCGGTGGAGCCATTTCCATCTCAATTCCGTTCCCATAAGTTAAATCAGAAGCCCATGAAGATACAACTTTGGCTCTTGTCGAATATCTTGGAGATAGACCTATTTCAGACCATGGAATTTTAAATTCATAAATATCTTGAACTGCACATCCACCTAATGAAGAACTTTTTGTTTGAACCCATTGTTCTTTATCTCCAGATTTACCTTTGGCCGTAAATAAAATCCATTTAGCACTACCATCATCTCTTAGATTATTAAAATCAAAAGCAACCATATATTTTGCTGGGAAACCTAAGATTTGGTTTCCATAATATGTTCTAAAATTAGTCTCTACTTCATTGAAATTTATAGCATTGGGTTGCATAAAATAAATTGCTAAGTCTGGTAAATCATTTTCCGAATCTCGAGGATTTTCACTAAAGTCTGTTGGGGTATCTGCATCAATTCGCAAAAATACATTACTAGAATCATAGCCAATATAAAATTCATCTATATCGAAATCACCGCCATCTACAGGTGCTTCATATTTTGCAGCACCATCCCATTCTCCTGGTAGTGCAAGTCCATCTATCATAGGTTCAATTATCCCGCTGTAGGGTGTTTCTGGTGTGGCTGCACCAGTCCATAGGTCCTGCAAATAAGGAGGTAATTCCAAATTAACTGAACGATAAATATTTGAAAGATGGACCTTGAATAATACATCCCAATTTTCATCATATCCACTATCTTGATCAAGTCCATACCACCAATACCAATCACTACCTTCAGCAATGTATAGAGATTCCCAAGCATTATCTAAACCCGGATGATTTGGATNTTGTTCTTCAAATTCAACTAGTGAAGTTCTTGCTTCAACAAGCCTTTGCCAAGCTAAACTCTCTTCCGCTTCTCCAGCCCAAGTTCTAAGAGTTCCATCANTCCATGAACCAGTACCTATCGTTTGAATCTCAGGTAAAGTAGTATTCTTTTCTAAAAATTCTGATGGAGTTGTTGTAACTATTGTTGGATGAGTAGCTAACCTAGAATACCACTCCTGCATAAAAGGACGAGCGTTATCCGCATGTTGAAATTCNGACATAAACATCCAATTTTCACCATCTAAAGCTACAGTTAGTAAATGTTCAGAAGGATCTTCTCCAGCGTCAATCAGTTGTTGTCTTGCATTATCAATATATGAAATGAAATCTGAAACTGCAGCCTCTGGAGTCATTTTTCCATATTGAAATGCGATTCTATCAGATATTACTCTATCTCGGAAAATAACTGCTACTTCTCCACCATCTACTCCTGTAGAAGTCCAAGGAGTTGCTAAGTTAGTAATATCCTCGACATCTATAAAATTACCATTAGAATCTGTAGATTGTTTTAATAATTCTTCATCAGTAACCATCCATTCAATTCCTACATCTGAAACAGGTTGTACCATATTAGGTGATACTGCTTGCTCACTAGGCCACATTCCTGTAGGTCTAAATCCTAATTCTTGTTCAAAGAAATCCATTCCTGTAACTAAATGTTGTTGAACATCTGTAGGCCATGCATCTTTATTCACACGAATTCCATCTTCCATTGTCCANCCATCCATCATAAGAAGAGGCATAATTGGATGATAGTAAGGTGTTGTAGTCAATTCAATTTGNCCATTAGCNGCTAATTCACTATACATTGGTAAAACATTAGCCATATGTTGATGTTGTGAATCAATAACATACATCAAATCACTATGGGTATATTGACCATTTTGCATAAATAAATCAATTAAACCTTGATCTAAATGGCTAGAATTGTAATCTCCTCTCACATAATCTGGAGAGAATTGATACAAATACCACAATACCTGTAAATCTAAAAATTCCTGGGGAGAAAGTAATTCATCATCCATAATNGTATTTGGTTTCAAATTATGTAATGTCTTATCATATAATTCTGAATATCTGGAACTAGATGGATATAACCATGATTGAATATGATTTGTCTCTGAGACATTGTAAATCCATCCACTATTCCAAAATGATTGGAATTGCATAGTATGTAATTCTAGTTCTGTAGCATTTGGATAACCTCCTTCAGGCCATGATCTCTTAGCAATATCTGTATGGCTGTCAAGTGTTTCATTAAGATTATAATCTACTAATTGTTCAATAAAAGAAGGCACTAAATTGTAAGTTACTTTAGTTCCTGTATCTGCTAAAATTCCTGGCGAATCGACATATTCAGTCATTGAATGTACTCGAACCCAAGGCATTTCGTATGTATTTGTTAATTTATTTTTATAATATGGTTGATGTTGATGAAATACAATTGCAAGATTTAATGCNTCNTCTACTTTTTCTATTTCAGTCGTTTCAATTATTGGCAAAGATGACGGTGTTGTAGGAGTNTTAANATCTTCGACGTTCCAAGCATATGTGAAAGTTTCAGCACCATTGGATGAACTAGGGTTTTCTACTGGAAATGATGCCCANACGTTACCTTCATTCTGCCATTGAGAATATGCCATAAACTGGAAACTTGTGGGGTTTCCAATAGATGACCAAGGTATTGAAACTTCAGTTACTTTATTNTCCGCCCATCCAGTATATAATTCGATAACAGTAGTTTGTTCTTGCCAAGATGATCCATCAAATGTAATCATTCTGTTATAATTTGAGTTTTCTAAAACAAAACCATAGTCTGCTGCAAATGGAAGAGTATGTGAAAAATCCCAATTTTTACTNAAAACAGAGCCGCCTAATGACGTGTTGAAATAAATAAACAAATCTGCACCGTCTATATCTGATGACCAATCAGTTCCCTCCCATAAAAAATACAAATTTTCATTATCCCAAGTGACTGAAAAGTCTACACCATTTGAATTTGTTTGTAATAATGTATCTTGTGACCAATCTGAAATATCGCCATCTATATCTATTGTTTGAGGTGTTGAAGCTGAAGTTATTCCAAGAAATGCTTGGAAGAAAATCAGTGATACCAAAAATAAAGCCTTACTACGCATCTGTATNGGCGTTAAGTGATACCTTCAAAGGCTTTGTTCTATGTCGTATTAATATGGGAAAAAAGAAAGGTGTATTATGCCATCTTACTTCACTTCCAAATCAAAATCTAGAAAATGCCAAAAAATTCATTTCTTTATTATCAAAAAATAAAATTAATGCTTGGCAAATGTTACCAATCACTCCCCCAGATAATCATAATTCTCCCTATGCTTCTTCATCTGCTTTTGCTGGTTGGGAAAAATTAATTCAAAGTCCCAAAGAAGTTTCAATTAAAAATAATTCATATTGGTTAGATGATTGGGCATTATTTTGTTCGATTAAATCACATTTCAATAATATTCCTTGGACTGAGTGGCCAATTGAGTTAAGAGATCGACATCCTAAGGTTTTAGATGAATGGAGAGGAAAAACAGAATATAAATCTNTAATNTTAGANCAAACTAAATTTCAATCTGGATGGGAAGAAATTCATNATTTTGCAAATAAAAAAAATGTATCATTAATTGGAGATGTACCCATTTTTGTGGCTCATGATTCTGCTGATGTTTGGGCACATAGACATCTTTTCCAGCTTGAAAAAGATGGGAATCCTAGTTTAGTTTCGGGTGTCCCTCCTGATTATTTTAGTGAAGATGGTCAAAAATGGGGGACTGTACTTTATGACTGGGAAGCCCATGAAAAAGAAAATTATAATTGGTGGAGAGAACGAATAAATAGAATGCTAAGTCTTTTTGATATCATTAGAATTGATCATTTCAGAGGTTTTCATTCTGCTTGGGCAATTCCAATCGAAGATAATCATGCAAAAAATGGTTATTGGCAAGAAGGGCCTNGACAAAAAATTATTGATGAAATTTTAGAAGTTGCTGGTTCTCCAAATAGGATTATCGCTGAGGATTTGGGAATTATTCCTAAAGAAGTTATTGAACTTAGACAAAAAAATAATTTGAAAGGTATGGCTATATTACAATTTGGATTTGACGGAGATTTAACAAAAAATCCTCATTTTCCAAAAAATATAAAACAAGATTTAGTAACTTATACAGGGACTCATGATAATGATACAACTAAAGGTTGGTTAGAAACTTTAGATAATGAATTATTATCAAAAATAAGAAGTATTTCAGATACAAATGAAATAGATGTCGATACAATGATTAAATTAGCATNAAGTTCAAATTCAGAATTAGTAATTATACCATTACAAGATATACTAAAATTAGATTCAAAGTCTAGAATGAATACGCCAGGAACNGTTGAAAACAATTGGAAATGGAANTTTTTATGGAGTGATTCATTAATTAANAGNATAAAATGGTTTGGGACATTATGATAACCTTCTTTCTTTCACCCCTGCTTNAATGGGAATCGTTGGATACTTGACGGCAGAAATTGGCCTTTGGTCTGAACTCCATACATATTCAGGAGGTTTAGGGGTATTAGCAGGAGATCATGTCAAATCTGCGGCAGATGCTGAAATTGATCTTGTAGGTATTACTTTATTGTATAGAGAAGGGTATGGCAGACAACATATCGATATAGACGGTAATCAATCTGAAAGCTTTGGATCNATTGATCCCGCAGAACATTTAATTGANACTGGACTTGAATTATCTCTCCCTCTAGATGGTNGAAATCTTTTTTCCAAAATTTGGAAAGTAGAAATAATTGGTGAAACNGGACACTGTGTTCCTGTTTATTTTCTTGATACTCACCATGCAGAAAATTCTGAATCTCANCAAAAACTAGGTGCTCGTCTTTATGGAGGAGATGATTCAGTTAGAATTCGTCAAGAATATTTGCTTGGAGTGGGTGGTGTAAAACTTNTACACCTTTTAGAAAAAGAAATTGATGGATTGCATCTTAATGAAGGACATTGCACATTCGCTCTTTTAGAAATGCTAAAAATGGGTTGGAGCCGTGAAGATTTNCAAAAAAGAACTCTATTCACGACCCATACTCCAGTTCCTGCNGGNCATGATAGATTTGAATGGGATGATGTAAAGTCTGTCTTAGGTGATTTATTTCCAAATGATGCGAAAGAATTGGTAATTAAAGCAGGAGACCCTGAAAATGGAAATAGATGTTCAATGTCACATCTTGCAGTTGCATTATCAGGAAAAATAAATGCTGTTTCAAATTTGAATGCTTGGGTTGCATCAGAAATGTTTGGAGAACACCATATTCATCCAATNACGAATGGTGTACATCACAAAACTTGGACTTCACCAACTATGAAAGAATTATTTGACAAACAATTACCTGGGTGGAGGAGTGATCCAACTCAATTAGGTTATGCTGGAAATATTTCTGACGAAGAAATTCTAGATTCAAGAAAAGAGAATAGGACAATTTTTAGAGAATTGGTCAAAGCATCGAGTGGAGTGGAATTAGANGAAAAATGTCTAACAATTGGGTTTGCGAGACGTTTTGCTACATACAAAAGAGCAAATCTAGTTTTTAGTGATTTAGAAAGATTGCGTTCATTCGGAGCCGGAAAAATACAGTTTGTATTCTCTGGAAAAGCGCACCCNAGGGATGAAGGAGGAAAACAATTAATCCGNGATATCTATGGAAGCGCAAAAGAATTAGAAAAAGAAATACCTGTTGTATTTCTTGAAAATTACGATATGGCAACTGGACTTGCTATGACTAGTGGAGTAGATATCTGGCTCAATAATCCAATAAGGCCATTTGAGGCTTCAGGAACATCTGGAATGAAAGCCGCAATGAATGGAGTGCCNAACTGTTCAATTCTTGATGGTTGGTGGCCAGAGGGTTGTCAACATGGAGTAAATGGTTGGAAAATTGGTGATTCAGAAAATGATAGAAATGATGAAAGAGATGCGAATTTTGTGTATGATGTCCTAGAGAAGGAAGTTCTTCCTGCATGGGAAGAAGGTGGTTCAGTTTGGGCAAATATAATGCGTTCAAGTATTGTAACATCATCAAGATTTACTGGAGCAAGGATGATAAATGAATACAAACGNTTCTATGAAGGTTTTAGTTCCTAATTTTTATTTTTCCTTGTAACTATTGTTAAAGCTATTATGGCTAATAATAATGAAATAAATAAAGAATTTCTAACTATTGTAGTTACTGAAGAACTAGATTCGATATTATCTTCAATGAGTTTTTGATCCTCAATATCTGAAGTTTGATCATCATTCTCATTGATTTCATCTGATATCGAAGTTTCATTTCCTGTCTCATCAGTTGAATCCGAAGTCAAATTTTCATCAATGTCTGAAGTTTCATTTCCTGTCTCATNAGTTGAATCNGAAGTCAAATTTTCATCAATNTCTGAAGTTTCATTTCCTGTCTCATTCATCGAGTCTATTATAGAATCGACATCACCATCTCCTACAGTAACCTTACCAAACATGCCCATATGGATATGAGCTTCAGAGGTGTAATAGAATATTGTATTTTTAGTGAAGGTATGGTAGAAGTCAACTGTTGTTGCAGGAGGGCCAGAATATATTCCTCCATCAACTGTAGTTGTAGAATTCAGTCCGTCGACTTCTTTTACATTGTACCCCATATCAGAATCTGTCCATTTCCAACAAACAGTTTGTCCTACTTCGATAGCAACTACAGCAGGAGAAAATTCAAATCCAGAAGGCGAGATTCCGATTGTCACTTCGCAAGTAATTTCTTGAGATATATTACTAATTTCTTTAAATAATTCGATTATAATTACAGAATTAGCAGGAATAGAAATTGTTGTATTTTCAATAGATGCATNTCCGAATAGAATTGTATCATTTTCAGAAAAGCCATCAAAAGTAGTATCTCCTCCACGATTTAGTATGACTGTCATATTCTGTTCAAAATGATTCATTTGGTAAATCAATAAATCTGGACTAGCAAATTGTGTAGAATAAACTCCTCTTTTTAGGGCGATGGATTCACTTCTCAAATCACCTAAAGTGGTTATATTTTCAAATAGCATTTTCTCTCTATAATTCAGTTCGGAACTGTTACGATACATGTGGCGATTATCTGGATCTGCTCCACCATATTCTCCATATTCGTCACCATAGTAAATCATTGGTGCACCTGGCGTAGTTAATAACCATCCATATGCTTGTAGAGCTGCCTGATATGATTCATCATTACCTGGCTGACCTGGTAACCCATCCTCAGTCCATTGATTCCAAGCCTGTCCAGTCCCAGTATCTGCTCTACTAATTATTCTAGGAACATCGTGACTACCAACAAAAGGAACCATTATTGATCCTTGCTTATATTGATCTTGGCTTCTACTTGTCCAATAATCTAAATGATGATAATTTTCATTTCCTGTAGTGAATACGTTATCTACAACCGCATGATATAGTACAAAATCTGCCTGACCATCTAAACCGTTTTCACCCATATATCGATTTATTGTTTCATATTGTTCTTGATTATCTGCTAATTCATGACCTACCCAGCCCATTGCTGTTTCTCCCTTGAGATAATATTCAGTTCCTGCTGTTTCAAATCTTTCACTGATTCTATCAACTAAATTTGTAATAGCTAGATCATCTACATGTTTCACTGCATCTATTCGGGCACCATCTAAATCNAATTCTTCAAGCCACCATAATGCATCTTCTATAAATTGTTCTGAAGCATTCCTATTTTTCCAATTTACATCAGGCATGTATGGTGTAAATTGACAATCTAATCTATTTTCAGTCCAATCACAAGTTGAAGTTCCACAAATACATCCTTGATTGAACCATTCAGGGTTATTTTGATAATAGGTATGATCTTCATGAACATGATTTACTACATAATCCATCATCACCCTAATTCCAGCATCATGAGCCGCATTTACCATTGATTTCAGTTGTTCTTCGGTACCTAGTCTTGGATCTACTTGTCTTGGTTCTACAGGCCAATACCCGTGAAATGATGAAACTTCATGAACNCCATCGGCGGCTTTCCCAGTACCATCTGCTGCAGTATTNAATGGAGTTAACCAAAGAACATTAACACCCATTTCTGAAAAATATCCAGATTCAATCATCTGAGTTACTCCTTCTAAATCTCCACCTTGCCAATCAGCACCTTGTGCTGCACCAGTTGAAATTGGGTCATTAGACGTATTTCCATTAACGAACCTATCTGTTAAAATCATGTATATTAATGAGTCTTCCCAAGAGAATTCTGCTTGCTTACCAACCCAGAAAGGTACAAGTTCATCATAAGCAATATTCCCATTAGTATCATTAATTTCAAGATGTAANGTATGCTTTCCTTCTTCAAAATCTGAAATATCTAAAGTCCATTGTAAGGTATTTGAATTCCAACTTGAACCGCTAAGGTCACTTGGTGTTCCATCNGGTCCAGCACCNTCTATTCCAGGAATGAAGGAAACTACTAATTCCTGACCTTGAAGATCAATTTCAAATAAAGGTCTTGATGAATCTTTAACTCTGATTAGTGAGTTTTCAACATCTCCACAATAACCTCTTAAAGGATTAGAAGGATCAAAAATATATACTCCATCTACAATAAATTTGTAACAGTAAATTCCTTCTGTTAAATTTAATTCTCCCGTCCAAACACCGTTATTTCCCGTCATTGAAATAGGTTCATCCCAATTCCATTCTCCTACTAATTCTACANTAGTTGCAGAACCAGNCCAAGAAAATTGAGTAGAACGATTATAATTTTCANTCGTATCATTTGCTTCAACTTGGGTAAATGGAGAAAAAATTACAATAGTAAATAATAAAAAAATAAATATTGACTTTCGCATAAATATCACTACTCTTTACTGAACAAACTATTTGCTGTGTCTACCAAATCGTCAATATGCTTACATAAAAATGATTTGACAAAATCATTAGANGGATTATTGTAAGCNTCTAAAGGAGGAGCATGTTGTTGTAAAACTCCTTTATCCANAATAGCAACTCTATCTGCTAATGTCATGGCTTCAATTTGATCATGAGTNACATAAATTGTAGTAGTTCCTAATTCATCATGTAAACGTCTAATCTCATTACGCATTTGATGGCGTAATTCAGCATCTAAATTTGATAAAGGTTCGTCCATTAAGAGTACTTTGGGTCTTCTAACTAATGCTCTTCCTAATGCTACTCTTTGTCTTTGACCGCCACTCAATTCCTTTGGCTTATTATCTAGATAATCNAATAGTTCAAGCATTTCTGCTGCTTCTCGAACACGTAATTTTATTTCTTGATCATTTAATTTATCATCTCCTTTAGCCATCCTTAAACCAAAAGATAAATTTTCAGAAACAGACATGTGTGGATACAAAGCATAGGATTGGAAAACCATTCCAAGACCTCTTGCTCCTGGAGGTAAATGATTTATTTTCATTCCATCAATTTCAATATCGCCTTCAGTAACTTCTTCGAGACCTGCTAACATCCTCAATGTTGTTGATTTACCACAACCAGAAGGACCTAATAAAACTAAAAATTCTCCATCTTTAATTTTCAAATTAAGTTCTTTCACAGCTTCTGAATCATCATCATATTTTTTTGTTACATTCTTATATTCTACTTCTACCATTTCATCACCCTTTAACTCCNCCTAAAGAAAGTCCTTCAATCAAGAACTTCTGGAAAAACAAAAATAATAACGCCACAGGTAAACTTACCAACAGGCTNGCTGCTGCAAAATCTCCCCATGCTTGACCTGTTGAAGAAATTAATGAAGCCAATCCAACTGGTAGAGTATACATATCATTTGAACTATTGAAAGTTAATGCCAAAAGAAATTCATTCCATGCAGCTAAGAAACTAAACAATCCTGTTACTGCGACTGCAGGTAAAGATAATGGCAACACTACTTTAGTGAAAATCTGAAATTGATTACAACCATCTAATGCTGCTGCTTCTTCTAATTCCCTTGGAACTGTATCAAAGAAACCCTTCAACATCCAAACNCACAAAGGTAATGCAGTTACACAATACGCTAAAATTAATCCTAAATGTGAATTCAATAAACCAAGTGTCTTCATAACCAAGAAATAAGGTACTAAAATGATTATTCCAGGGAACATCTGTACTAAAAGGAAAGAAAACATCGAAAAGTCCCTACCCGTAAATTTGTATCTACTGAATGCATAACCAGCGGGAATTGCTATAGTTAATCCGAGTAAACAAGTTCCAATACTTACTATCAAAGAATTGGTCATCCAAGTCCAAAAAGAATTACTAGTCAGAATTTTTGAAAAATGCTCATCTGAAAAAGAATCCCCAATTTTACCCCCTAATGCATTACCTGGCGAGATTGCAATATCAAAAATCCATATCAATGGAATTAAGGTTAAAACTACAAAATGTATTAATGTTACATGAGAAGCAATTCTAGAATAAATTCCACCTATCTCTGAATTTCTTTTCAAACCATATTCAACAGCAGATATTGATAATTCTCTTGATGTCCAAACGGAAATTGGTTTACTAGAAATCCAATATAATGAAATCAAACCTGGAAGAATTAACCATGATTGTGCCCAAATATTGAAAATACTTAGTTGCAATGAAATCAAACGTAAAAATCCTATTCCTACGATAATACCACTGATTTGTAAAGAAATATTTCGTCTAGATTTCTGCTCTACTTCGGGAAGGCTAATCCTTAATGATGCTAATAAAACACATCCAAATACACCTAAAATTAAGTTATTAAAATCATCTCTTAATACATCAATTGTAAGCAATAAGATATTAGCAATTACTGCAACAATTAACCATCTTCTCAAAGTTAAAATCTCTATTGGAACATACCAAGATTTCATTGACTTTTCATTTATCATATTGATGCCTCCGTTGCATTCGTTTGTTTCATATAAGTCCAAGAAAATGCTACAAGCATCATGAAAATGATGACTGACCATGCTGCAGCAACTCCATAAGCTCCGTCTCTAAAGGCAACATCGTAAACATAAGTAATGAGAATATCAGTTTCACCTGGTTCTCCGAAATTTAAATCAGGTCCGCCATCAGTCATCAAATAAATTACATTAAACATGTTAAATGTCCAAATAAATCCTAACAAAGATAAGGGAACTAATGCGCTTTTTAGATTTGGTAAAGTAAGATATCTAAATGCATTCCAACCAGTTACACCATCAACCTCTGCAGCTTCATACATATCCTTAGGCAATGACTGCAATGCACCACTAATTGACATCATCATAAATGGCACACCTAACCAAATATTAACTAAAATTACAATTATTTGTGCACCTGTTGGATCAGACAGGAAATTAATATCTGTTCCAAGTAAATCATTGATTAAACCACTAGGTTGAAACATACCTTTCCAAACTAAAACAGAGATGTATGAAGGTACTGCCCAAGGCAATAATAAAAGTGTTCTGTAAGCTGTCTTTCCTTTAATATTACTATATTGTAAAATTAATGCTAAAAATAATCCTAATCCAATATGTGCTGAAACATTAGCAATAGTCCAAATTAAAGTAAATAAAGTAACTCGAATAAAACCGGATGCGGTAATTACTTCCCAAAAATTTGCTAAGCCAATGAAAGATTGTTCTCCTAAATGTGTTTGATCAGCATCAGTAAATGATAGCCAAAAACCATAGATTACAGGATAAAATGTTAACACAACTAGTGCTAACATTGCGGGAGCAATATACAGATGAGCAAGTCTTGAATTCGTTCTACCTAATCTTCTATCTCTATCAGCCCCGATACTCAATAAAGCAATTAGAGATAATACAATAGCACCTATCGCATACATTATTGGAGAAGTATCTCCTGTTTCTGGAATAATATCTAAACTCACTGTATCTTTATTGATTGAGAAAATTAAGTTATCTCCTTCATATACCTCAATAAAATGTAATTTTCCAGGAATCATACCGGTCAATGTACAATTAAATGAAGTTGAGTTAACGGGAATCACTCGTGTTTGTTGAATTTGTTGTAATTCAACCCCATTTGAATCACACGTATCATAATTTTTATTTTCTGTTCCTAAACCATTATCTGAGATTAAAATCGTATGTAACTCTTCATCAACAAATATCTTGTATTCTGATGATTGATTAATATCTACATTTATTTGAATTGTACGATAGCCTGGGTTTGGTGGAACTTTATCTGCAACTTTAATCCCTTCAATTAATAATTTTAATTCCGAATTTGCACCGCTCAAAGATTCATTGGTTGTTGCAACTCCTGAATATGATTGATCAAAAGCTGTAGATAAGGGGTCATAAACCAAATATATCTTATTCGGTACTGGAATTCCTAATTCAATTTGTTCTAAGAATCCAGAAAGTACTCTATTTTCAATTATTTCTGAGTCATTAACTAATGATTTATGGGTTGGCATCGTATATGTGTCTAAAGCAAATTCTTTCTGTACAGATTCTGATGACAACCATAATGCAAGTTCAGTTGCGGCTATTTTTTGAGTACTTTGTTTACTTACCACCCACCCTTTGTAAGTAACCAAGGGAGACATTCTCTCATCTGTTTGACTAACTTTAGGAAGTAATGTTTGACCTATGTTTAACCTACTAGATTCATAAGTGGCCCAATTCCATGGACCATCAATAATCATTGCAGCTTTAGATGAAATAAAGTCTGTTTTCATCCCTTCAATTTGAGTGCCTGTATCAACTACTTCGTGTTCTAATTCTAAATCAAGCATCCACCGCATCGCTTCACTTGAACCGTTAGAATCCAACGAAGGTTCTCCATTTTCATCAAATAAACTTCCGCCAAACCCTTCTTGAATAGGAAACCACCAATACGCCGACTTAATTGGTAAGGAAAGTCCTTTTACGTCTTGAAAAGTCATTTGTTTGGCAACAGAAAGTAAATCTTCTTCTGTCCAATTCTCATTAGGGTATTCTAAACCTTGAGAATCAAATAAATCTTTATTGTAAATCAATGAAAGGCAATCTTGACTTGCAGGAATACCATATAATTCATCTCCATATCTCATTGATTCCAATGCCCTTTCCTCGAATAATGATCTATCTTGTGGAGTTAAGTGAGGTCTTAAATCTTCTAATAATGGATAGCCATTTACCCTGGCTTCTCCAATAGCACCTAATTGATCACTAGCAAGACGCATTAAATCAGGTGCCTCTCCTCCCTGAGAAGCAATCAAAAATTGTTGATCTGCATTTGCAAAAGGCTTCCAAGTAATTTCTACAGTAATATTTGGATTTAAGGATTCAAACTCTCTTACTGCATTGGTAAAAGTCTCTTCTTCTTTACTTTCTGAGGCAAAAGTATGCCAAACTTCTATTGTAATTGGGCCTTCTGAAATATTTTCTGAAGATTCAATTTCTTCACCACCTATACAACCTTGAAGCAACAATAAAACAGAGAACAAAAAAGCAAATGAAAATTGTTGTGATTTCATTATTTCCCCCTCCAAAAATATTATTTAATAATCTATTTTTCATTTTTAATTGTCCCGATTACTAGAGCACTAACTAATATAATTAAAATTAAACCCAACACAAAAATTGAAATCCATATTAGATTTTTATCTTCAGATTCTAAAGATAGGCTAGTTGATGAATCACAGGCGTCAGGAAT
>NZRR01000023.1 GCA_002696315.1 Methanobacteriota archaeon
AATCATTGGCTCGATATTTCTTGATATCAAATCTTCAACCATCTGTGAATATTGTTCTAATGACTCATCACTCCATTCTTCTTCTTTTGGTTGGATTCTACTCCACTCTATTGAAAATCTATAATGCCCTGCGCCTAAATTTTCAATTAAATCAAAATCAGATTTCCATCGATTCCAATGATCACAAGCAATTCCGCTCAATTCTAATTTTTTATTAGATTCAAATTCTGACCAATTGTTTTTATTATTCCCTTCAATTTGATGCGATGCTGTTGCAACTCCCCACATAAATTCAGATGGAAATTCTAATTTTTCTAAATTAATACTTTCCCAATTGAGATGTTTCTCTGGAAAATTCCAACGTAAAATTACAATAAGTATACAATAAATGGATATAAGTATCAACGCAAAAATCCACCACTGCATGCACGTTGCTATACGACTTTTTTGATAATACCTGTTACTTTTATCGTATTTTCTATATAGAATCAGATGAGAAAAATGATTAGTTAAATTCAATTGGAATTAAATGTGTGGAAAAAATATGCTGCTGAATTCTTCGGTACATTCCTAATGGTTTGTTTAGGAACCGGAAGTATTGCTTTAGGGTGGAATCATTTAGCAGTAAGTATTACTTTTGGTACCTCTGTATTCTTAGCAATAATGATTTTTCAACCAATTTCTGGAGCACATATTAATCCTGCTGTTTCAATTGCATTTGCTGTAAATGGAGACCTTGAAAAAAAGCTCCTGCCTGGATATATTCTTGCTCAAATTTCTGGAGGTTTGATTGCTGCATTAATTACAACTAGTGGGGCTACAGTTCCTAATGAAGAATTTCACATTTCTTTCCTTATTGAAATAATTATTACTCTACTACTAATGTACTCTATTCATGTTCTTGTGAGGAAGAAGGTGAATCTCTTTACATTAGCATTAGGTGTCGGATTAACGGTAGGAGTCTTGTCATACTTTTTTGGTGGTTTTACAGGATCTAGTATGAATCCCGCTAGAAGTATTGGTCCAAACTTAGTAACTGATAGTGGCTATTTAATTTTGTATATTTTTGCACCAATTATTGGTGCTATACTATCTAATTTTATCCCTTCAAATAATAAAAAATTATGAAAAAGTGGATTATATTCCCCAATATGTATTTCCTTGAGTTGTACGATCTTTAAGACTACGTACAATAGTTGAGGTCATCCATAAAATTACTATCCAAAAGAATGGAATGTAGAATTCTGGTAAAATCGATGTTGCTTCGAATGCATAATCAACATCTGTAAATGCTTCTGTAAGAATTGTTAATGCAGCATCTGTCCATGAATAAACCACCATTGCGAATGCAGAAATAACAATCATACGGCCTGAAAAAGACCCTCGTTTCAATCTTAATAATAGTAAGCCGCCAATCAATAATAAAAAGGTAATCATAATCCAAGTTAATGATGAATGGAACACATCAAGTGCCAACGGAATTGTGAAGGTTCCTTGATTACTATCAACATATTGATTCCATCCAGAAACAATTGCTAAAATACCAGTAAATACGCCTCCAAGCCAAAAAATACTGGAAAACATCGCAGCATCTACATTTTCTCTCATATCGCCCATTACTCTGGCAACAGTATCATCAACACCAAGTCCTTTTGCAAGAATATAGCCACCCAATAGAAATGGCATAGCACCGATTAGAACGCCTCCGCCGGGTATCATTATTCCCAAACCAAGTATTATGAGGAAAATTGACAAAGGTACTAACATTTTTGCTCTCCACTTCGGATCCTCTAATGCTTTTGCAATGATNTAATAAGTACCTTCAATACCTTTGGATTGTTTAACTATAATTTTTTGAATATGCTCTACCATTACTTGACTTTGAATTATAGGTAAAACGGATTCGTCTTCAGCCCCATCTGTAACTAATATCGCTCTATCTGGTTGAAATTCTTTGATGACTTCTTCTAATTGGCTTGTAATAATTCTATCACTACGTAATCCTACTTTTTCATCACCTGTAAGAATTGCAACTTCTACTTGCTCTGAATCTTCAGAAGTATCAATCAACATATCGTGTTTATTTAATGCTCCTAAAATTGCATTAGTATCACTTTCTTCAGGATCTGCAATTCCAAGTTTAAGTGCTGCAGTTAAAACGCTTTTTCTACCAATTACTGGTCCTCTTATAGCTGCCTTAGTTCCAAGGTCATTATCCCTGTCGATTGTTAAAACTAATGTCCTCTTAACCATAGCGTTTCAAGCCTCCGTAATCGCTCTGATTAAAAGATATCACGGTTTAATGTTAGAATTAATATTAGTTTTCTTTCTTAATCTCCATTTTTTTACCTTTCCATCCTTGTTTAACCGCAACATATTGAACAGGATTTTTTAACCATTCTTTATCGCAAAGTGAGTCGTCTCCGAATTCAACAGCACAATTTGCTCCTAATTTCATTTTTTCACAACTTGTGGGAGTATAATCCATTTCATATATTTGAGAAATTTGATATGAGGTTATTGATTCACTAAAATCCGGAGCGTTATGGAAAAATGCTACTGCATCCTTCTGTGGTAAAGCTAATTTGGAAGCCATTGACGCAAGAAAAAATCTACCAGTATGATTTACATTCACGCCTCTTGATAATTCTGTAATCGCTTTATGCATGCATGGCGGCCAATCTTCTTGATCAACCATACTTAATTCTAATTCTCTTTTCTTAAAATTCCCAAGAGCTTCTGTAATCATTTTTACATAATTTTCTAAACCGGGTATCTTTTCTTCACCTAATTTATCTATTTGTTCTCTAACTTCTCTTTGAATTTCAACTTTTATTTTCTCTCTTAGCAACCTAGATAATTGTGCATCA
This sequence comes from Methanobacteriota archaeon, assembly GCA_002696315.1. Taxonomy (GTDB): domain Archaea; phylum Thermoplasmatota; class Poseidoniia; order Poseidoniales; family Poseidoniaceae; genus MGIIa-I. The sequence continues at coordinate 2,871 of NZRR01000023.1, forward strand.
CTGCAATAATTTTCTTCATCTGAAAGGGTCACCCATCCTCGTTCAATTTCATGATTTGCTAAACGCCACCTAGAACCAGAAATATTGGAACAAAGCTCAATAAAATCAATTAAACCGATTTTCCAGACGCCTCTTTTATANCCAAACATGCGTATTCCTTTTCCATCCCAAATTTTTGTTCGATAAAGTTCATTTTTTTCATGAGATACTTTTTCAAGATATGTCCTAGCAATTATTCCAAGTTTTTCCCCTTCAACTGAAAGCCTTTTCTCTGCTAATTCGGCTTCTGCTTGTGCCCATCGAGATACTAAAATTTCATCTGCTGCTGAACAGATAATAAGTTTGGCAAATAAATAAGAGTAGGCTTCCATTAATTGTCCGTTCCTAGTATAAATATCAATTTCAGATTCCATATCAACTCCTTTTGAATGTGTAATCATTTCAATTAATCTTAATTTACCACGTTTACGTGCTGGTTCCATAAATGGATCTTCAATTAACATCTCTAATGTGATATTTTCTTCTTTACTCAATCTGCTCAACCACTCTTTTGCCTGGGGTAAAAATGGGTATCTAGCCAAAAGATGGTTTTCTCCGACCTCTGGTGGCTCTAATGGTATGGGCACAACATTAGTTAAATGATTATGGTTATTGAACTATAACCTCTGTGGATGTAATAGTGCAACCATCAAACATCACCCCCGTTTGTATAGAATACCAACAAAAAATACGTGATTATTTTAATTGGAAAATTGAAGATGATGAGTATGTATTAACTTGGTTAAATCAAAATATTCCAAATTTTCATCCAATGTGGAGTTTAGAAAATCGTGATAAAAACCTGCATGATTTATCATTAAAACTCGGATTAATATCAAATGAAAAATTTGTAGTTTTAGGAGCAAATATTACTGAAAATGAAACCTTAGAATTATCTGAGAATGATGCTTTAATAATTGCTGATGGGGCAGTAGGTTCAATAATTGAGTTTAATGAAAAATTAATAAAAAACATAATTTGTATTGTTTCAGATGGAGATGGATTGCCTTATATTTCAAATAAAAAAATAGAAAATATTCCTATTATACTACATGCCCATGGTCACGCTAAAAATAATCTAAATCATATTTTGAATATTTGGTCAAAGTGGGAAAATCCCCCCAAAATTATAATTTCACATCAAATATCTAATGATATAAAAGGCGCTGTTAATTTTGGAGGATTTAGTGACGGCGATAGGGCCGTATGTATGTTACATGCATTTGGAATTAAAAAAGAAAATATTAGATTAAAAGGATTTAATGTCAATAATTTAGGGCATTGGTCCGGTTTAACTAATTCGACAATTAAACAAGAAAAGTTGAAGTGGATGCAGGAAATTTTGGAGGTTTTAGGGTATGACATCTAATTCTGATACTAATAATGCAAAGAGGGAGAAGTCCAAAGATAATTCAAAATTTAGATTGTTATTCATGCTGGTTCTATGGCTTTCAATAAATTTAATTTGGTTAACTTTACACCAACAACCATCATTAAATCAAGTTTATAATCCTGAGACTAAATTTAATCATAATCATACTGTAGAAGTTCCTGATATTCTTTCTACAGGTAAAAAAGTACCTTTTACTGTTTACTGTAACTATGTATTTTCTGATGAAGCAGAAATATCTACAATAAATACAAATGATTCTGTATCTTTAACATTATTCCATGATGCCAATATTCTATACAAATGGAATGGAACGATTGGAGATGATTGCCAAACATGGTCTACTGAATTGAATCCCGGTGAATACCGACTCCAAACATCAATTGATATTAATCCAAGAATGATTGATGGAACCTTAGAATATGATCTCACTATATTTCTTAATTTTGCAATTGAAGGATTTGTAATTGCCAATATATTGGGACTTTTCCTCACACTAAGTGAAATTATTCCAAAAAATAATAAAAAGAAAAGTAAACAAAAAGATAAAGGAAAATGGAAACCAAAAGCTTGGGATATTGGTGAAGCTACAAAAGAGGTTGAAGTCGGATTAATCTCTACAAATAATGATGAGGAAACAATTATCTCTGATGATATTGCTGAACAAAGGAAAAGGTATGAAAATGAGATAAATAAAGACTCAAAAGAGTTATTACAGGACTTTGAAGTTCCATCAAAGGTAGAATCTAAAGAAATGGGAGAAGGAGATGAAACATCTCTTAAAGGAAAATTGAAAGCTGATGAACGTATTCAACGTGTTTCAGATATTTATGATCTTATGGAAGAAAAATAATTCACTATTCGTTATTTTCACCAATCAAAATACTTTGTTCAGCAACTCTTCCTAATGCTTCTGATCTTCTAGCCCTTCCGACTAAGTATACTACTCCAAGAAGGCTTGATGTCAACACGAATACTCCAAGAGGTAATGCCCATACAGAAAGTACTTCAGCGGCAACATCAATAATTGGATTGTTTGAATTTAGATCGCCAACGGATTTGATATTATCATCTTCTGATTTTTCAATAATCTCGTTATTTGGATCTAAAATAATAACAACATCGTGAGAACCTGCTTCTATTGGATATTGCAAAGTAATTTGAACTTCTAAAGGAATACCATCATCACCTGGTTCACGTATAGCCCCAATTACCTGTCTGAAAACAATATTTTCTTCATCACAACCATTTTCTTCAATATCCTTAACTGATTGATCCTGGCACATTATTACTTCTACATTATCTGCTTGAGCGTTTCCATCATTAGTAATTTTAATTGAAATAGGAATTGTGTCTCCGACAGAACCTTCATTAGAAGATGGTGAATTTACCTCAACGAGATTCAGATTAGGCGCCCTTAATCTTAACAAAATAATCTGTTCATTTGTATCTGCAGCTGAATCTGCCCATGTTGGAGTTTCATCATAATCTCCTCCTTCTAAAGAAGATCCTGCGGGTGTTGTCACCTTAAGGCCTAAACTACGATCTGTTAACGTAGCATCTGGCCCAACATCAATACTAGCTACTAATGTAATCACTTCATATGCTTCCATAGAGGGAATCATCCAAACTTCGCCGTTATTAACAAAATAACAGCGTCCTTTTTCTGTAGCTTCTGCTACAACATTCACTTCAATACAATCTTTTTGAGTCGTAACCTCTGTTCCAAAATTTTCTAGTTCGGACCACCTAATAGCCCATGAATTTAGAGCATTCCATCCTGGTTCTTCATCCCATTTATCTCCATCTTCAGTATGTATATTCAAAAATACATCATCTACAACATTTCCATTATTAGTTACATTCACAATATATTGTACTGTTCGGCCCGGAGTTGCAATTTTAATTGCATTTTCAACTAATTCATCAATAGTAATTTGCATATCATGAAATTCTCTAACGTTGATAATTACTGTTATCAATTCTCTTAAATGTGTCTTTTCGTTATCTAATTCTCCTTGATATGCTTCTTCACTGAATAATCCTATTTCCATTATGTATTGTCCTGCTTCAACCTGATCTGGAATATTGACAGCAATTTCTAAATCTTGTAAATCTCCTCTTTGTAATCCGTTTTCTGTTGGATATAATGAATTAGAGTCTCTTGGAATATATATATCCCATAATTGATTTACATCCGTTGAATTTTTCATAGATAATAGTCTTACATCATAACGATCAGGCGTATTTCCATCATTTAAAACGGCCATTGGTAATAATAATGTTTCACCTGGATCTACTTCGAAATTCGTCACATTTACTGTTGATTCTAAATCATAAATTGAGTTGATTCTCGTAGATAATATTACGGAATCTGAAACCCGTGGGAATCCTTCTAAATGCGCTTTAATTGTAATTGAAGGCCCAAGTCCTGCTGATGCAAAATCAAAATTCGAAGGGGCACAGATTTCAACAACGATGTGTTCTGGACGATCTACAGTCCATGGACGAGGGGTTGATAATTCCACATCATTTCCTAATGGTGCATTAAATTCCTCGAAATCTACGTTTACTTGCCAATTATTTTCGGCCCATTCAACTGGATCTGCTCCCTCGGGCATTTCTTCTGGTGCATCTGGTAGAGTAAATACTAATTTTCCATCTTGATAATTTTTAGATACTTCAATTTTATATCTCGCACATTCTCCTGGATCTACAGATTTACTAGTTTCCTCAGGATTAAGATCAATATTCCCAGTAGTTCTTAATTCTACGAATATTTTCAAAACTAATGTATCCCAATTTCCACGATTAGGGCTCAACCTGAGAGGATCTTCTCCTGTGGACCAACCATGCAAATTAATTGCTTCATCTGTTGGATTTTGAGATGCTGGAATACTAATACTCAATGATTCTGTAACTGATTGTTGTGGATCTAATGACACATTTAGTGGGAAAGTAACACCCCAACCGAATGGAAGATTCCAAGCTGCGCCCCCTTCAATAGTTTGAGGGTCATAAAAAGCGAAAGTGTCAAACACATTACCTGTATTTGTGATGGTAATAGAGAATTTTGCAGTTTTGCCTTGTTCTACTTCAACCAGTGAGTGGCTTGCATCAAGATCGATTCCATATTCAATATCCATCAAGGTTATCGTCAGTCGAGATGAGCGTATAGCCGGATCTTTTACAGATGTCGCAACAACCGAAATATTAGCAAATTCGTCCTGTAAACCAGCTGCTTGGTAGATATTAGGTGCTCTAACTCTCATATATACATCTACAGATTCTCCTCCTGCAAGATATATGTTAGTATCATCAAATATTGCGGTATTATTACTTGAGAAATATAGTGTTGCTGACCAATCTAAGGGTACTCCTTCCATTGTCAATGTGTAAGAATCTGCGACAATTTCTGAAGGGCCTGGAGTTGAATTATTTACAGTTAAATTATACATTGTTTGTTCGCCTGGTTCTATTTCATGGAAATAAGTCTCTCCTGGCTGGAACGTAACATCTACAATTCCTGTAAGTACATGTGAGTAGCATAATGTGTAAATGTAACTATTACTTTTTTCATTACATGTATTAGTATCTGTCCAGACTAAATGTGCTCCGTTTCCTAAGTCATTTGCAAAACCTGGGGGTGTTCCCTGATCTGGAGTTCTTCCAGAATTAGGTCCTAATTTGTCCGAATTCCAAGAAGTTAGTTCCGCTATTTCCCAAGGATCTAATACTAATTCTCCTGCACCAGTTTCGTCAGTTGCATTTAATCTTGTATACTGGATTTCTTCGCCCGCGGATAAATTATCATTATCTAACCAAGCAAGATGAACATTGTCGAGTTTATCTACAATAATAGCTGGATGAGTACTTGAAGGTGCCCAGGGTCTAGCTTGTGACGCTTCTCCTAAGTCTGAAACTCTAGTATCGTCTATTTTCTTAATTTGATACGTAGAGAGTCCTTCTGGTACACCATCCCAATCTCCTGCTCCTCGCATCCTTAATTTTGAATAATAGATTTCATAATTATCATCCTTCTTGAAACCATAATCTCGAGTATCCATCCAAGTGACATGTGCATTTTGTTGGCTATCAAATGAAATTGAAGGGTGTAGTGAAAATGCATCATCTATTGAAATTCTAGTATCGTTAACTACTACTAAATGTCCTTCTTCTCCCCTACCTAAATCTTCTGTATAACGTCCACCTGATGCTTCCGTTGCTGAATCACCAACTTGCCAATTTGGATCCATATTATTGTTTATCTTACCCCATGGGTCCAAAACTGTAGTATATATTTCTCGACTATTATTCGTAGCAACAAATACCAATGCATCAATCAATAATTGCATTTGATTTCCAGTGTTTGAAGCAGGGAAATCGTAAACTGCTCCACCTGCATCTGTTGTTCTAACAGACGTTCCCGGACATGCCCCTATTGAAGTATCACTTGTATCCGAATCTGGACAAAAAGATAGATCTTGGAATCTATCTTTAGTGTTTCCCCATCCATCACCAACTAAACCAACTGGAATAATTCCGGCATTTACGCACGAATCATGCGCCTCATTAATTGTGGTTGTATACTGTGCATCACTACCTTCATCTCCATTAAATGGTCCTTCATCACTAACAGGCATTACTATTTTTGTAGCATTAGGATTCCATTTATGATCATCTGATGTTGGTGGGTTTCCTGGAATATTTCCATTATTATCTCTCCATGATAAGCAAGCCCAAGTTGTTCCAGGCCCCCAATCTTCACCTTCTCCTGTGATGTATGTTCCACCATTGTAAATAGCATCATTTACCCAACGAATTCCTCCACTATCTTCGCCATCTGCGCCACCTAGGTGAGTACTTCTAGGACCTGCCCCATTTTTGTAATGAGGTGCACAATTACCAGATTGCATAGCGCTGGGTGCTCCCCATGAAGTATAAAGGCCATAAATTGTTTCAAAAACGGTCATATTTGCTTTTTCTAACATCGGTTTAATACCTTCGAAAGCTCCTCCTCCGATATTGCCACCATAGATAACAGAACAGACATCTGCCCATTCATTACTCATTGAGCCTGAAGTATCGATTAAAAATACTAATTCCACTTTTCCTCCTCTAGTATCATCCCAGACAATCTGAACTTTGTCTTGAGCGTCTACAGCAATATCTGGATGACCTTTATGTCCAATAATTGGAGTAATCAAAGTATCATCAATTTTTGTTACGGCTTGATTAACGGGAAAATCTGGAAGTAACATCGAATAGTAAATTTGAGGTTGTGAATAAAATTTGTCTAGTTCGTCCCAAGAGTCTTCCCAAGTGATATGAACACCACCTAGTGAATCTACAGCAATTGCCGGCCAATCTCTATTCTTACTTTTTTGTACTACGACAGTGTCATCAATAGCGCTAATTACCGTATCAAGGGCACTGTCTCCATCTTGATCGTCCCTAGAAGGATCAAGTGCGGTATACATAATTGCTGGAGATGAACCTGCTTTATCGGCCCATACAATGTGAACAAAATCATTATTATCAATTGCGATATCTGGATGCCAAGATTTTACCTGTCCTGCGTTAGAAATTCTAGTAGAGTCGATCAATATATTTCCCCTAGCATCAAATAATTTGTAAAATAAATGATTTGTATTTTCTGACCATACTATATGCACATTACCTTCAGAATCTGAAGCCACCGTTGGCATACGTAAATTAACCGCTGAATCATCTACAACTTCAATTGCTTCAGAAATAACAACTGAGCCTGCTGAGGCTGTTGGAATCCCCATTGCAGTAACTGTTGATAAAACCATTATTAAAACCAAAAAAACGCTACGTAATTTTTCACTCATACAAACACCAAGACCTTAGTATCAACATCAATAAAAAATCATCATACTTAATTGCAACCGTTTCAGGTCAGTATTAAATTTCAATAATTACCTCAAAACTGAAACGATTAAGACGATTCCCCCTTAATTGTGCGAGACGACGATAAATTGTTGATTAGAGCGGAAAACCTCACTATAAACAGGGGTTCTCAAAGAATAATTAATGATTTAAATCTAGAATTAACTCAAGGAGAAATCATAGTATTAAGTGGAGAAAATGGATGTGGAAAATCTACTTTAATTGAATCGCTTGCTAACTTGATTAATCCAGAAAAAGGTAGTTTAACCCATACTAACCCAAGATTTGGATTAACATTACAACAAAACGGAATAAATGGTGATGAATTAGTTAGTGAAAGAATCTCTTATGCAATGATGGTCGCTAACGGAGATCCTGAAGATATGGACAAGATCTTGGAGCATTGGAATATTCTGCATAGAAAATCAGACCAGATTGCACAACTCTCTTTTGGAATTAAAAGGAGAGTGTCTGTAATTCAAGGTTTAATGCCCGCATATTGTTCAAATACGCCAACATTTTGTTTACTAGATGAGCCAACTGAAGGTTTAGATAAAAATTCTGTAAAATTATTAGCAAATGATTTAGTCTCGTTATCAAAAAAAGGTCATGGATTTATTATTGCAACTCATGATAGTAGGCTCCAAAAAATTGCAACAAAAATATATGAAATGGAAGATAATGAAATAAATTTAAGGATAATAGAAAATAAAGACTTGGAAGAAAGTATACTTCCACAAATTAATCAAAAAGAGGCAGATATTAATTTTGCTAAATCTGTTTGGTCAAAAAATATAAGCAAACGTACAAAATTACCTTTACTGAATAGAGGGTTTCCTTTATTTGTAAGTTTGTTAATCATTACAGCCTTAATTACTGGACTAAAAACTGATTTGATTCCGTCACATCTAGCTGGTGCAATGATATTATTACCTAGTTTTTTAGCAGCATTAACGAAACCAGCCGAATTAAAATATTTCAAAGAAGAAAGATGTGGAGATTGGTGGAAAGCTATGATTGCTGGACCAACTTTACCAAAGATTACAATTATAGAAATTATCCTAATACTTTTTGCACCTTTAATTTCTTCGTATTTAATTACAAATGATTTCCCGGATTATGATGGATTTGTGATTCTTATTATTTGCTCAATTACAATGGTTTTGGTGATGTATGCTAACAATGCTATCTATTCTCTTGCCGAAAACTTGCCAAGGAAAAATGCAACATATATCCCTCTACTAACTTTAATACTAATCTGGCCATACATAATAAGTAGTGATATCTTATTGAATAGTGAATTAAATGAAGTTATTAATGAAATTATAATTATAATTATCATTCCTTGTGTAATTTTTCTCATATTACCAACACTGTCAAGAAAGTGAACTCTTAGGGTTGCATTAATGGCTAATTCTAAACTAGGGATTTCTCTTCTGATGAGTGGTTTAGGAATTGTAGGAGCAGGATTATTACTTGGATTATTCTATGCACCAAGTGTTTCTTCTAATGAATGGAATGCACCCGAGGCTTATCGAATTATTTTTTGGCATGTTCCTACCGCATGGACTAGTTTTCTAACGTTTGGAATGTTATTTATTGGTTCACTACTTTGGATGTGGAAAAGAAAAGAATGGGCTTGGCAATTAAGTGGAATTGCTGCAGAATTATCACTATTATACGGATTGTGTGTAGTTATTTCTGGTCCAGTTTGGGGCATGGCAGAGTGGGGAACACCTTGGGATTGGGGGGATGTAAGATTGAATACATATGCAGTACTATCGGGACTAGCACTATACTTGGTGATGTCTAGGAGAAATCAACCCGATACTCCTGAATATAGGGATGTTTATTCGGGAATTGGATTATTTGGATTCTTATTAGTTCCTTTAACTTATTTTGCTACAATTATTTGGCAAGTGAGGCACCCNGCACCCATCGTAGGTCCTGCTTCCGAACCAGAATCTGTGGATCCAATAATCTATCAAATTTGGTTACTCTGTTTTTTCGGATTTATTTTATTGATGATTGGTCAAGCAATTATAAGTTCTAAAATCTATTCNAGTGAAAAGAGACTTGAAGAATTACAAACAATCATAGATAAGAAAAAAGAGGGCGATATCAGTGGCCAATGATATGATTTTTCTGGGCATAGCATATACTGCTATGATTGGTTTAATTGGGTGGTTTACCTGGCAACTATACTCAAGATTAAATCAAGTAAATAAGCGGCTTAATGCAGTTGAGGAATTATTTAAAGAAGATACTTAAACCCAATCGCTGGGGTCAAATCCTGAACCGAAACCACCTGATTCATCACCTTCAATAATATTATCTCGTGAATCTTTAGTTGATTTACCCTGTTTTTTTATTTCGCCTTTTTTNCCCCAATCATCAACTGGACCTGGTTCCCTAGTTCCAGGGCCAAATTGAAATTTAATTTCATGAATAATACTAAGTTTTGCTAACCATAGTCTACGCAATGATTGCATTAATTCGTTCTGTGAAAGGCCGTCTATCCAAATCGGTTCACTTACGTTGAATGCTTGTAATGGCCCCATCCCTCTAACTCCGTTTTCATGGCCTAAATGAACTACCCAATCAATTCCAGTTTGAGTTAATGTCATTCTAATTCGATGAAGCCAACTAACCCAAGCTCTTTTATCTGCAAGTTTCATTTTTTTCATATTTTTTTGTTGTCCACCATCTACGCGAGTACCACTACTTATTGCTATTAAATTTCTATTTTTAGGCATTGANATATTGAAAGTATGTCCTGTTGGACCNGGAGGAAATTTGAACAACATATGAAAATGTGCCTTTTCATTTTCATGANTTTGTAATTCAATTGATTCGGAAGCAAACCAATTTTTAATCTCTTCTTCAACCTCAGAAGGCCCCATATAACCTTGGGTACCGATGATTAGTTATGACCGCTTTGTTACATTAAATCTTTAACTTTAGAATTTAATGTTTTTAGTAATCTATCTAATTTAGTAAATNTCTGATGTTTNTTTAATTTATTTATTCTATTTTCCCACATAAAATCATTTAATGAATCTAAACAAAATGTGAGACTNATTTTATTTATCAACCAAAATAATGGATACATCAANCTCCAAATGATGATATAAAATGGAACCGATTGNATTAATGTAATTTGTTGNCAACCCATTATTGCGGGTCTAACCTCAAATATTGATGCTAGTAAAAATACGGAAATTGCGCTCATTAATGACCAATACACGAAGGGCGTTAAAATGAAACCCACAAAGTGTATTGATGTTCGGGCATCTTCTCCTTCATCAGTAATATTTCCCAAATAATTACATAATATTAATATCAAGCCTGATGATAAAAATAGAAATGGTAGAAGAAATATACCTAATAAAATTCCAGGTAATGATTTGACCATATTACCAATTGAATATTTTCTNAGAGNCCCATTAGTATCAATTGCTCTACCATCTAGTTTGTTATCATCAAGAATTTTTGCTGCTTCGGTTGCTTGGTTAAAAAACTCAGAAAGATCTGATTCTTTCGGGCCATTCTCTTTTTGTTCTTCATGGGTTCCTAAACTTTGATCAGATAATTCTCTCCATTCTCTCGCTTTTTCTACTTCTTCCTTCCAAGAAAGATTCTTTTTTGATTGCATTCTAGATTTTATATGCCCCAATAATTTCCAACCTCTATATGTGTCCCAATTTANAGCTCCAGGGGTAACTTTATCCAAATTTAATTTTAATAAATCCCTAACATTGTAAACATCTTCTGCTGGAGGTTCTATCCATTCTTCCTTATCATATTTGGAGCCTAAATCCAATAAATCCTGTGATAATTCATAATTAACGGGATCACAAAATTCTACCCAAATATCTGTTCTAAATAGGTGTCTTTTACGAAAATGTAATCCGACTGGAACTATTTGTGGTTTTTCTTTTCCTTGAAAATTTGCAATAGTTGCTGCAGAAGTCAGGACTCTGGCTGGTCCTGTTTTTAATCTAATCAAATGACTTTCGTGATGTGAAGTCCCCTCTGGCATCAGAATCCCTCCAAAACCAGCAGAGATNCCTTTTGAAAGTCTAATTAAACTCCTGCCGTTCAAGTATTTTGCTTCTTCTTCTGTACATCCTCCCCTCATTAATTCTGCTTGACGTACAACTGGCTGAACTGCCATTCTTCTTGCCCAAAATCCTAATATCGAATGATTTACTAAATCATGACGCCCTCCAATAACCAGATAACTAGGATGATGTATCATGATTGGGGCTACATCCATTAGACCGTTTGTATGCCAACAAACTGTTAAAATACCACAATTCTTAGATAATTTTTCTTTTCCTGTGGTTTCAAATGTTCTATATTGCATACTTGTTGCTTGATTTGTTAAAAAATATGCAATATTAGTCCAAAAAACTGATCCTGGTGCTTTCTTTGAGAAATCTGGAGGCTCTACTTTCAATAGTTTTTCATATTCTAAAACTGATGCATGTTTTGATAATTCTGGTAAAACTTCTCCACGTTTATCTAAGGCTCCATCTTTTCCAGTATTCATTTTTTTCTTAGACATTATAATTCCTCAAATTAATTATTAGCCTCTTTAATCTCTTTTTGCAACATTTCTAAAGCCTCAAAATTAGGCTCTACTTGTCCTATTCCCGGTGTGTTTGGCCAACATGCAAGTAATGTTTTCCCCCCGTCTCCTTTCGTCCTTGGAATAACATGGACATGGACATGTGGAATTTCTTGACCAGCATTAATACCATCATGAATTCCAANTAAAAAATCTGATGTTTGAAAATATTTTGAAAGAAATGATTGTGTTTTTACAACACCAAGCCACAAATCAGAAATTTGTTTGGAGGTAAGTTTTGCTAGGTGTGTTACAGGTTCATTTGGAACTACTAATGTGTGACCNGGTCTTCTTGGATTAATATCTAAAAAAGAAAGCCAATTTTCACCTCTCGCGATTTCAAAACAAGGAATTTCTCCTTCAATAATTTTCGAAAATAGCGTAACAGGTTTGCTCATATTGGTGTCTGTAAATTTAGAGTATAGAAATGTTGGTCTATTTATTCCCTTAATTTGTCGGAGTTAATATCCATGACCCGCTTCCACTTTTTCTTAATGGTAACCAATTAATTTGCATAGCAGAGTCAACTAAAGTATGCTTTAACATAGTTTCATTCACAGTTTCTTGGAAATCGATTCTTTGATGGCTTCCACGTGATTCTGAACGTGATTGTGCCGCAATTATTGATGCCCTAGCAACTGATATCAACCCTCTTAACTCTAAAATTTCCATTAAATTTGTATTCATAATCATGTTTCCATCAACCAATTCTTCTTTGTGGATTTCAACTTCTAGGTTTTCTAGTACTTTAGCTGCGTTTTGTAAACCTTCTGAAGATCTTTCAAAACCCATATTGGTGGTAATNGAATTCCATAATTTAGACTTAATATTACTTATCGAAGAAGTATTGTTTGTATTTGCATTGGATATTAGATCTGAGATTTTGGCATTTGCAGAAAATAGCGCTTCATTCAATGATTCAGTTCCACTAAAATTCTTATTTTTAATCCATTTTCCTGCATGCATACCTGCGCAAGAACCCCCTACTAAATCTTCCATTAATCTGTTTCCTGCGATGATCCCAGTGCCATTTAATCCACTACAAGAAGCCCCTCCGGCTGAATATAAACCAGTAAACCAAGTATTCCAATTTCCTTTAACAACACGACCGTGCTCATCTACGGGCAATCCTCCAATTGTTTGTTCGATTCTTGGAGAAATAGGTATCGATTGCTCAAACATATCTAACCCTGTTCTTTCTTTAACTGCTCTTCTAAGACCTGAATACCATTCAATTGCTGACTTAGAAATTGAAGTTGCATCTAATAATGCTGTCCCTCCAGCCTTATTGATTTCAAAGGCTAATTTATTTGGAGTTGTGTCTGGAGTTATTTCAATTTGTGTTCCGCTTATAGTTGTTATTTTTGCTCCATTTTGTAAGATATCTACAGTTAAAGATAGTTCAGTATCTGGAATACATAGTGGATTCCAGCTAATAAATTCTAAATCTCTTAGTTGGCATCCTGCATCTAAAGAAATTGATAATCCTCTAGAGGAGCTATTTCCTGAATGCCAAGCATTTTCAAATCCATCATCTGCTATAATTACAGCTTTAGACTGTAAACATTCTACGGCCCCTTCAACCATATCTAAAGCTACTACTCCAGTGATTTGACCTCTGAAACTCCCTAAAGAGAGCGCTAGCCAATCTCCTCTTCGTAAAATTTCTCTACGAATACACTGCTCTTCCAAAATATGTTGTATTTCTCTAGAAGTTGAATACCCTGTTGTTAAAACTCTAGGGGATTTATGCCCCAAACCCATCTCCGAGCCTGGTGATCCCGAAAGAGATCTTCTAAAATTCAANCCCCATTGATCTAATTGAGCNATATGTGAGTTGATTAATGTTGTACGATTAGAAACAATATCTTGATCATTTAACCAATCTCCTCCTCTAATTGTATCATCTCTGTGCGACATCGAATTGCTTTCATCAATTGATGCTGCCAANCCACTTGAATAATTATCAGAACCAGAATTTCCAAGTCCATGAGCAGAAAGAATGACCACNCTTGCCCCTTCGTCATGTGCTGCNATNGCCGCCCTCATTCCCGCAACGGTGGCACCAATAACGACAACGTCCCATGCTTCCATAATTACTGCCTCCCTATAACACTCTAAAAAATATTACACCCCAAATAAGTATAATTTCAACGTGGAATAAGTCCTCCTTGGCTTGCTAATCTTTCAATTCTGTTTAGTGCCTTAAACCATAATACATTCTTGTTTGAAGAAGAAGGCANCATTAGTTCGTGTTCTAGTATTAATTCGTCTAATTCATTTTCCAAAGTAATTATCACTTTAGTTGCAGGTTTATTTGACCATGATACGGACATCCAAAATATTTCACTATCATTTGTCAATTGAGTCATAGAGTCGATTACATTTTCATTTAAGGGATCATTCAATGGATATTGCTTATTTTCTAATTTTGNAGAGTTGATTTCTAATGTACTAACCTGCTCCCTAGGTACGGCATTTGGTGTAGTAATGGTAAGTTTCACCATTTCTTTAGAATCAGAATAATTTGTTATTCGGATAAAAACATCCGCTCCATAATCNTGTCTATGAATTTTTGAATCAAGGGACCAATCACTTTCTGGATTATCAGTTGATAATTCCTCGACCATCCCGTCTACTAGGTGGAATAAACCTTGACATTGGCCATACAAATGTAAAAGAAAATATTCAATATCTAAATTTTTAATTTCGTTTGTTTCNGATAAAAAAGTCTTCTTTTGTAAATCAACTTCTTCGGATGATAGTTGCTTTCTCAAACGTAAATGTTCCAATAATAATAATCTTTCAAGTGCATCTTCTGGTGATTTAATCACTCTACCGATTCTAATTTCATTTTGGAATTCATTTTTCCAATTACGCCATGTTCTTTTAGTCCACGGATCTAAATATGCTTCCATTAAATCTGTCAATGGATATGCAAGATTCATATCTCTTTGACATGGTTTGTAAATTGATAACATAGGATACTTCAAATCAGGAAATAATCCCCAATTCCTAAGAATTATTGGTTGAATAGCTAAAATTAATTCTGTTACTGATGCAGAAATCAAAAGTAATCTTGGCCCTAATGAAATCTCTGGTTGCAGTAATGCTACTATTGCACAAAAGAACGCCAATAACCCAAGATTAAGATGTAACTTTGCTACATTTCTTCTATCGTCTAATTCCTCGAGCATACGCGATGCACCAGGTCTGACCGCCTCATGAGCTTCATCTCTACGAATTAGTTCTAGATGATCTACAGCTGATTTCCAAGTATTTTCTAGNGTGATGATTGTTGGTAATCTNGGAAGGGTTACAAANAATGCNGCTAAACANATNAGCCAAATTCTAAGTGTNGTTTGCATTTCAATAAATAGTGGNAATAAGTATAGGAGTGANAGTAATACTGGCCCACTATTTCTCCAAACAGAAAAAAATTGATTTTGTACGAATCTACCCCATTGAAGTCTTGTTTTTTCTCTTAAGTTTGAGCGTACTAATAATCCATCTACCCAGTGCGCTTCTTGCTCTTCAAAACCAGAACCATATGGGTTTGGCAAAAATGCCTCTCCCATATAATCAGGGTCACTCATCAGATTCTGCAGATATTAATGAAATAAAAAGTAAATTGTATTATACTCAAATTAATGTCTTTATCAGTTGTTAATTATTTAGATTCTAATTCCGTAATTATCAAAAACAAACGCCAAACAAGAAATCACGGGGCAGTGGCCCAGCTTGGATAAGGCGGCGGCCTCCTAAGCCGCAGATCGCGGGTTCAAATCCTGCCTGCTCCGCTTTTTATTCATGTAATTAATGATGGAGAGAAAGATCCTTCATCCTCGTCTTGATTTTTAGATGTTGATAAGGGGAGAGACTCTATTTCTTTCAATGCTCGATTCATTGCTCGTAATCTAACTTGTACATCTCCTTCAGAAGATAATGTTTTAGTTACTGTATTAGCTTGCTTATGTGCTTTTTCAATGATATTGCCAAACTTAACAAATTCTGATTTTACTTGCCCTAAAACTTTCCATACATCCCCAGCACTTTCTTTCAGTGCCAGTGTTCTAAATCCAACTTTTATACTTGAGATAAAGGCTGAAAGATTTGATGGACCGCATATTAGAATATTGTAATCTCTTTGTAAAACTTCTATAACCCCAGGTTGTCTTGCTATGTCAGCATAAAGACCTTCAGTTGGTAAAAAC
>NZRR01000024.1 GCA_002696315.1 Methanobacteriota archaeon
CAGTCATTGGAACCGATATAGAATTAGTATCAATGGATGTCTCATCTTGACATGCTAAGAACTTACAAGCACCTGAAGGAACACCCTGACTTGTTGGAGTAAATGGTTGTGTTGATGGTGTAAATCCAGAAGTATATGTCTCGTGACCTACAACATATCGTAAATTACTAATATATCCAGTAAATCTAAACATACCACCACTTCCATCAGCATAACCATCCATATTTGCGCCAATAAAAACACCGCAACCGTGATTATTCATATCGCCATTATTACTGAAAGAACCAGCCGATACGCCATCAATATAAAACTCACCATCACCACTATTGTTGCGCGTCACGGCAACGTGATGCCATTTATTAGTTGTTACTACGCCAGAACTACTAGCATTACTGGAATATGTAGAACCACCAGGTCCACCAAAGAATATCTGACCACTGGAAAGTATATGAAATAATATACCCCGATGATTACAATTACTATCCCAACCAGACATTATATTATTATAACTACCCAAACTTGTAGGATAAACCCATGCTTCTATAGTGAATGCTGTATTGGAAGGGATATTAAATATACTAGCTGCAGCACTGTCACTAGTAATTTTTACAACAGAACTACCATCAAGATAAAGTGATCCACCCCCATCGACATAAACAAAAGGAGAAGAAGTAGATCCTGTTGGGTTTCCGTTTGTTGAGATAGTTCCAGGAGTTACGGCAGCAGCAGTCACAGGACCCGATGTCTGACAACACAAAAGTTTGGTGTTGGTTACATCAGTCAGTTTTTCTGTTGGTACTGTGAAGTTAGATGTGTAGAGTGCGGTTCCTTTGATAAATCTAAGGTTTGAAATTCTTCCGTTAATACCTTCTCCATTACTAGTGGTCTGTGCGATAGCAGTAGCAGCCGTTACAAAGTTATGAGAATTTGATACGCTATTTTTTAATACGCCATCATAAAATAATTTTAATGTTGACCCTTGTCTTGTGACGGCAATATGAGTCCATTGATTGACAGAAGGTAATGTAGATTGTGTAATAAAACTAGTATTATTAGAAGCACGAACTACAAAGTTACCGGCATCATCTTTTCCTATGAATAACCCATTGACCGTACCATTATGATAAACAGTTTCCCATGAACTACCCCAATTGGTAGGTCTTAACCAACATTCAAAAGTGAAATCACTAGTACCAGGACATAGATCAGCAGTGCTTGTAAGTTGTAAACTACTATTATTAAAATAAGATGATCCTGCGCTGAAGGGATTGGAAGTAGATACTTCTGGGTCTCCGTTTGCTGTGATAGTTCCAGGAATTGTAGGAATTACTTCAGCATCAGTCACAGATGTTGTTGACTTGCAACACAGAAGTTTGGTGTTGCTAACTGCTGTCAGTGGTGTTGATGATGGGTTGAAGTCTGAGGTATAAAGTGTGGTTCCTTTAGNTACATGAAGATTACTGATGAAACCATCAAAAGACTTTTGTATTCCTGAACCAGAATTATTAATTTTACATCCACCTATTCTTGCTGGATTTGGTTGGTTTGAGTTTGATAAAGAATAACTATTACTATTTGTAGATTCTAGTTCTCCATTTACAAACAATCTAATATTACCACTACCATCTCTTGAAACTGCTAAGTGATACCATTGTTGAGTTGATAAAACAGTTGTCCCATAATAAAANNTATTANNACCATCAAAAATATAAAAATAANGTTTATTNTCGTGGCTTATTCCAAATGAATACTGACCTNNTTGAGAATTCCAATCTATACTTTCAAAAATAGAATCTAAAGCATTANACGAAGAACTGTCAGTCGTTAGAGAATNAGCATATACCCAAGCTTCCATAGTAAAAGAANCACCAAAATCAAAATCAGTTGATTTTCCAACTTCCAAATAATCANNANTACCATCNAANNANACTGATCCTGAGNCATCTCCTCCTGGNGGAGCAGCAACGACATGTGTAAAATAACTTAGACTNGCACCACCAGCAGCACCACTAGTTAAACCAAGAACAGGACTTTGCTTTACGTAATTAGGATATATCATAAATCAACATTTTGTTTGATTACCAAAGACAGAATAACCACTTCCTGTATCAAAAATTGTGAAAGTGTAAATATCAAATTTATTACTTCCTGAACCATCAGTCGGAGCAGAACCACCAATCCAATTTACAGTTTGCGTTACACCATCAATATCAACAACATTAATGTAAGATGAAGTTCCAGTTGAGCACCAGAATATGGTGGCAGTAATTACATCACCAGTGTTAGTTTGAGTTGATAGTGCGGTAGTGCTATCATATCTAAAGTTAATATAGAATGCACTGTTACCATTACTGGTTGAACCAAAATAAAAAACATTTCCATCTTCTAAATGGAGATTTAAATTACCAGAGGTAGCACTTGTGGTTAAGTAAGTTGACTGCTTCAAAAATGATCCATGGGAACCACTACTATCAAAATAAGTTTCCCTTAACTTATTTCTTTTAGTAGGATCCGCAGTTATACCTAATACTGCTCCTGCTCTCGCAGTTACAATACCGACAGAATCTATATTAGTTACATCTTCATAAGTTAGAACACCAGCAATATCAACATTACCACTGAATGAACCACCAGTGGCTGTTACAATACCAGCACTTCGCAATCCAAAAGGAAAATTTGGTGATCCATTTCCAGATCTGTCAGTAAAATTTTCTGCCCTTACTTTTGACATTATTTTATCACGTTTTTACTTATTTATGCCTGAGATTCGGTCCAAGTAACCCTAGCAGAAACTGCCAGAGGAGAAGTAGCATTAATTTCAGCAGTGTCAATAGGGCGAATCGCAATCGTTAATAAGTCAGGACCATTGGGGAATGTTCCATCACCACCAAGAATTGAATTACCCAAGTCGGTGATCTGTGATATGTCGAAGTCATTAGTAGCAGATAATCTCTTACCTGCCGCGTTCTCAGAACCACCAGATGCTCTTAAGGAGAAGATCTTTGTGCCTCCGATAACTTTATCACCAGTAACGTGTGTAACAAGTTCNGAAAGAGATGGTGTAGTTGCGTTAACAAAGTTTCTATTACTAATAGCACCATTAAGAATCAGGTCAACCGTACAGTCGTGAGATAAAGTAATACCCAATTGCTTCAACTGTAACTGCATTCGGTTAATAATTTCTCTTTGTCCAAGAGAACCTGTTAGGTTATTATCAACAGAAGGTGCGAGGCGGATGGAGATAAGAGGAACTTCCTCCTGAAGATTTACTAAGTCTCCACCAGATGATGGAGCACCAATGAATACCTCTTCTCCACTAGAAACTGTTGGATATGAAGCTGGTGTTTGATAATAATATCTAGAGGTTCCAACAAAGATATGAACGTAAACTGTATTACCAGAATAACTCAGATAATCAACCAGTTCACCATTCAACCCACCATCATCAGTATAAAGTGGAGTTCCTGAAGAGAACTTATTAGCGTTACTACTTGCGAATGGAATTCTAGTATACCACTTGTATTGCCTCAAACCATAATCATAATATCTTACTAGTGAAGAACCACTACTGGCATTTACTGAGTTAGAGTCACCGTTTGTAAACGAAAGTGAATTTGATGAAGCACTAAACAAATATGCTTTGTCATCATCAAACTTACCATCCATGATAACAGAAGTTCCCCAGTGGAACAATGATGGTACAAACGATGGAAGAACGTCAGATGTATTTTCAATTTCATATCGACCTGGCATATTACCAGATCTCATGTATGCTTCTTCAAGAACATTATTATGAAGGAACTCATGCATATACTTGACATGACCCTTAGCATCCTTAAATCCGAAGCGAATCTTACCAGCACCATACCAAGAGTAGTCAATATATGCCATCTGAATCTTAGTTATATCCAAGACAAATCCAGAAGGTCCTGATCCGTCTGCCTTATCAATGTTCCATTCATTTTGTGGAACTCTTACATCAATAGTTTTAGTGACAATAACACCGGAAGATGCTACACCCTTATAAGCAGGTTGAACGTGAAGCGTAGTCTTGTTTGGAACATTTGTTACTCTATAACTAGATCCTCTGATTACTACAAAATCACCTATTGATAATTGACCGGATAAATTAGTATCCGTACCAGTAACAATATTACTGTTAGGTTGAACAGAAACAGTACCACTTAACTGCTGTACCGAGGATCTTCTAACAGCATATAAAGTAGTTCCATCAAACTCAAAGAACATTCCATTCTGATAGTCAAATAGACCTGTGCGAACAGCACTATTACTCCAAGCATCAATATTATATTCTAAAACACCATTAGGTACAGAATCATTCTCACCATCTACGTAATATTCAAAAGTGAAATCATCAGATGCTCGGACTTGATGTGTGCCGTTATAAGCAGCATCACTGGAACCTCTAATAGTAACACTATTCCTTCTCGTTAGACCATGAGGATATGAAGTGGTTGCTTTCGCAATAGAAGTTGTAATACCCGCAGCCTCAACAAGAATAGATCCTCTCATTGTCTCATGATTCTGACAATTATAATAATATGTTCCAGGTGTAACACTGCTTGTATCCCAAACTATCGTAGAAAGATCAGCTCCATTATTTGTTATGCCTGTAGTAACGCTATTTCCCGTTCCTACAGATTGATCTGTTTTAATCCAAAGAGGATGAGATGGAGCATTAACAATCAAATTAAGAGTATCACCTTTAGTGATTGAAATCTCACTGTTTTCTCCAAGAATTCTACCATCTCTATCATTACCCGAAATATTGTAAGAGGTAGTTTCATTATTATTGACATTAATATTAAAAGTTTTAACACTTAATTGAGTATTACCAGTACCGACAATGTTATTGATAATACGTGATGGATTAAAGTTGATAGCAACAGAACACTGAATACCTTTACCCGACTGATAACGGAAATACTTACGAGTCTGTCTAACAATAGAACTGTTAGGTGAAGTTCCAGCAGTAATCTCTACACCACCATCAAATGGTCTATGAATAAATGTACCGTCAGGTCTTGTGTTAATTTTCGTCTCTACATAGTAATTTCCATCAACAACTTCAATACCAGGTGTCTCAGTAATTGTTAGTTCAGTGTCATCAATAACTGAAGCAATTTCAAAATCTCTATATGCTGGAGGTGTTTGCTCATCTTTTATTCTAAAATTGTCACCTGTTCTAAAGAATCTCTTAAAGAGTGTTCCGGTACCGGTGATAGTTTTTGAATCTGATGTGATACCAATAGTTCCAGTTGCCGAAGAAATACCAGAGATAGATGGAACAGTAAAAGTAAAGCTACCAGATGTGGTCGTTCCGATTGAAATCACATTTCCAGATTCAGCGTCTGCGGCAGATGCCGCAACTCTAAAGTGATCTGGACCGTTAGAAACAGTATAGTATGTTTGACCAGATGTTAGTCCAGGGATCGTGCCAGAAGAAGCAGTGTATTCAAACTTCTGCTGATTCTGCATTTTGAAGTTTCCTTTATTAATGTAGACGATACCACCAATATCAACTATGTTTGCATCAGTGAGATCTAGAGTTCTCTTGGGAATCTCAGAAGAGGAAAAATGTGTTAATGAAGTGGCATCTTTAGCATCAATTGTAAAATAACCATCTAAACCACCGGTAATTTCACCAGTTTGGAATGAGAGTGGTGCCGTTCCGGAGTTAGTTAAATCATATTCAACATCGCCAGCAGTCTTAACAGAAAATCTATTATTATTAATTGGATTAACACGGACGATTGAATTAGGAGTCAGAGTTGGATTTGTTAAATCATTCTTGATTTGATTTGCAATGGTAGATGCCACAGTAGCATTGTTTATAACCGATCCATTAGCACCATACCCACTGCTACTTGCCGAACCTTTAATAGGAATTATGACTTCAATAGCATATCTTGATCCACCATATCCAGTAGTGTAAGCATATAAGTAACGGCTATTTGGATAGTAAAGATTCCTTGTCCATGAAGCTTGATGCCCATCCCATCCTGTATTACTCAGGATCATATACATGTGTAGATATCCATGATAAGAACTGCTAGGAGNNATATANTTTGTTTCNTAAGTATATTGCCAACCATNAGATAGGTTTATCCAGTTATTATAACTATTATTNTCATATCCTGGNNNACCANTTCTAGCATAGTGGTAAGCAAATCTACTATCAANATACATCTCAGTTGTGGTAGCACCTTCATCCNNTGGATTAGGAATCTGCCACATATTAATGTGATATGGAGTATATGAATTACTTACATATGGTGTACATATATGATAATAACCTTTTCCAGCAAGTGANGTTGAAGCAAATGGATCCCATGGAGTTCCTGTAGCAAAATTAGTGCTTCCAAAGAATGAGCTTCTAACATTAGCAGGTCCATTAACTCTCATATATTGAATGTACCAGATAAAATACTGATAAGCATTATCAAAGTAATTACTGCTACTTCTAATTGGATAATAATGNGAACTTCCATTAAATAATATTCTTCCAGAATCAGATCCCATGGTAGTCTTAATACTATCCAGGGCAGTCTTGACAGCATCATAAATTGGTTGTAGAAGATTATCAGATAAAGCAACAGGACCACTACTCGATGAAGGGACAGAACCCNNGNTACTACTAATAGTTANTTNTTGATTATTAAANAATTCATGAGAATCANAGTAGAAACTATTCTTAGTTGGNTTGGTAACGTTAGCGGCAATTTGATATTCACCAGCAACTGTATGAAGTCTTGAGGCATCATTCAATCTAATTCTATTACTTGAAACTCTGGTTAGTGTTGTTGTTCCTCCAGCATAACTGCTAGTTGTTGGAGTTACATTATATGCTTTACTTGTATCAGTTCTACGAACAATATTAGAACCAGACGTTGTTGTCAATGTTCCCGTACCACCAGTTTGTACTCCATGATTGGGGATGTATAGACTATCTGCNTCAGGATCTGTCTTTAGTGGGAAATAGAAGGTAGTTCCAAGAGAGAANGAAGTTGCATAAGATCCCCAGTAGTATGTGCTACCAGTAAAATATCCTTGGAAATATCTNTNTTGGAAACTAAAATTACTATTGTAAGAGCTNCCATTTCCAGTACAATATCTCTCATAAGAACTTGTAGAGTTAAATCTTTCAAAGTCTTCTAAGAAATTATATCCGAGATTGGGATTTCCAAATNNGAAGTTNCCATTTCTACTTGTTCCATAATATGATGCATTNACGTANGTGGAACTAATNTATCCACTCTTNGATGCGAATAAGAATCTTTCTGGTTTCTCACCACCAAGACCCCAATAACCACTATTTCCGCTAGCGTCTGTAGAGCGTGTGTTCATGTCACGACCAGAACCAGATCCATAACCATAGGCTCTGGTTCGATAATTAATATAATAACTTCTATATTGCTTTTGAGCGTAATATAGTTCGTATCCTAGAACTAATTCATGCCTACCGTAAGTTGTATCACCAGCACTATTGAAGTTAATNGTAGCATTACCAGTATAGTTGCCACCGCTAACTTCACATAAAGTGATGGTGTTTGCAGTTGGTGCTGACTTTACATAATAGATATCAAAATTATTGAGACCACCAATAGCAGTTCCTGAAGAAGGAGCAGAATAAAGGAGAACATCACCTGCTTGAAGCTTATGATTGTTCCAAAAAATTGTATTATTGGCAATATTAACTTCACTAGACGTAAACTTATGGGCATAAGTTCCTGTCATTTGTCTAGTTTCAGTCAAAGAGGAATCAACAGTCAAAGTTGTTGATAGAGTATCTTCATAATCAACATAAGGTCTTCCATCAGGAGCAGTATCTGTTGTTGTGTCTTCAATAGTTAATCTTCTTGAACCAACTGTATTTGTAAGATACAAACTNGAACCACGCTCAAATCCATGATGGTAGTCNGTATTAATTTTTAGAGNAGATGGCGTNACACCATCAGTTTCAATACCAGTTTCTGGTTTGATNTTAATNTCNGANCCAGNATANAATTCACCNGGAGTNATAACNGTATANGTTCCGTTNATNGTTCNNGANGATTCCTGNACTGCNTTTGCNTTATAAACAAANTGNGTNTTACTTATAACTGCNGTAACAAGATACTTTCCTTCAGCAGTTCTTGAAGTAAGACCCTGAACATCAATTGGAGAACCTACAGTCAGACCATGATCCTCTAGTGTTGATACAGTAATGTTTTCACTATTAGCAGTTGAGGTAACTGACGTTACATCGGAAATAGAATAATTACTTGCGTCAGCAAAGAAAGATGGAATATTATTAACGAGTTCTACCGTTTCCCACTTAGTTGGTTGTAGACCATATTCAAAGTCAGTATCAATAAGGTTTTGTGGGTTTGAAACTCTTAACTTACTTACAGGATCAGTAAAGGTTTCCGAGAAATTGATCTTATCTTCTTGAATGTCAATGAAGATTTGGAGTTGATCTAGAGGATCTAAGTGAGAGGTGTCGTATTTAAGTGTTAAAGTTGTTTCATCTACAGACGAATCATAATATGTTGAACCACCCTTAGCATTGTCAGCAAAGTTATAAATGATTTCATTGTTAGATGAAATCGCACCACCAATAGAGCGACCAGTAGCAACAGTAAAAGTATCACCATCAATGACAGTAACAGGTACTGCTGTATCATAAATTGGGTCAGTTGTTCTAGGATAAGTGTGATCTGTAGAATAATTATCCTTGGCACAAGTAAATGTGACTGACATTGGACGGAACTTGACCGTCGCACCAGTGCTTAATCCATGAGCGGTAGTGGTTGTGACAGTCATCACACCAGTGTTCTCATCCAACGAAGTGCCAGTAACAGCAATCGTTAAATTACCACTGCCACCACTAATTATCTCTAGGGCACCTGTGGATCCCGCATATTCATCACGAACAAAGATGTGAGGATATAAACCACCCGTTCCAACATCAGTTACTAACTGCCAAGTCTTTGCTGGGTAATTACCTTTAATTACAATCTTACCAGCGTTAGAAGCACCAGGAGTAAACGTGTAGTTATATACTAACTTCTTTGCCATCTTGCGTGACTACCAATAATTTTATCTTAAGTTATTTAGTTCTTATAATGCTATTGCGTATGCGATAGC
>NZRR01000025.1 GCA_002696315.1 Methanobacteriota archaeon
GAAAGCAACATCAACGGATATGAATTGTGGAAGAGCGATGGAACTGAAGCCGGTACTGTTCAGGTATCGAACATGTGCTGCGGCGGCGGAAGAGCTCCGATCGTCTATGGCGATAGTATCTTTTTCCCGAGTGGAGGTCTTGGAATATTCAGAAGTGATGGAACCTCCTCAGGCACGGTACTTGAGACCAATAGCGTTGATCCTATTCATATTACAGGAATGGGCAACACCCTCTATTTCTCTTACGCCAATCCAGACCCTGAATTGTGGGCATATAACCCGACGAATCTCACCCTCAACACACCACCACCGGTGTCTTGGGAGACACACCCAGAATTACCAGAGGGCATGAGCCTTGTTAACGGCGTAATCAGCGGTACACCAAGCGTGTATGCAGTCAACCAAACTTACACCATATATGCAAACCAAAGTGGAGAAACAACCACCTTTGACATGTACTTCAGCGTGGATACAAACAATCCACACACAGTAGTAGAAGACCAACCGATTGATGCAATTGGTTTCCATCCAGTATTCTGGGATGGTACAACAACTTGGAGTGTTTCTCCAACTTTGCCTAACAGTTTGTTACAAGATACCGCAACTGGTGAAATTACAGGTATGGTTGATGATGTTATTTCCAGTACATTTACGGTTACTGCAACGCACAGCAGTGGAGCGATTGAAACCTTCACATTCAGTATTGACAGCTTGCTAGATACCGATGGTGATGGCTTACCGAATGACTTACCACTATCCTACAATCCAGCTAATCCACCAACTTCTGGCTTGATTGCTGATGATGATGATGATGGAGATGGATTGGATGACCTCAATGAAACAGGAACCAACGTTTACGTTGATGAATCAGATACTGGTACAAATCCACTTAATCCTGATTCAGATGGTGATGGTATTTGTGACGGACCAAATTCAGTTTCAGGAGTTTGTCTTGAAGGGCCAGATGTAGACTTTAATGATCTTTCAGATCCAATTAATTTGTTCGCCCTTAATGGAACAGATATTGGAATCATTGGACCTCAAATTTCAGCATCAGGAGGTACATACGAGATATATCCAAGTCTTCCAGATAGTTTAGTATTAGACCCCAATACAGGTGAAATTACAGGAATGCCTACAGAAACATTAGACAATACTACTTTTACAATGTGGTTTAATCATACAGATGGCTTATCATTCTCTTGGGATTTCTCTTTAGCGGTTTTAGAAGACTCTGATGGAGATGGACTACCTGATGAATTACCAGATGATTACGACTCAAGTAACCCAGATTCACCAGGTCTAATTGAAGATTTAGATGATGATAATGATGGTATTATCGATTCTGATGAAACTATTGGAGGAACAGACCCAACAAATCCAGATACAGATGGAGATGGAATGTGTGACGGACCAAGTGCTGTACCTAATGTTTGTATTGCGGGATCAGATGCATTCCCATTAGACCCATCCGCAGATACAGATACTGATGGAGATGGAATGCCAGATTCTATCACAGGAGATTCAACATCAGACCCAGCTTTAGTTGAGGACTTAGATGATGATGGAGACGGATTAGATGATCTCAACGAAACTGGAACCAATGTTTACGTTGATGAATCAGATACAGGAACCGACTCATTAAATCCAGATACAGATGGAGATGGAGTTTGTGACGGAGCAAACTCAGTTCCACCATTCTGTATTGCTGGACCAGATTCAAATCCATTTGGAACTCACAGTGCTAACAACATTGTATTAGTCGAGAATGTACAAATTGAGTCACCAATACCTCCTCCAAATGAAGTTCCAGGAGCAGTTTGGGAAATATCTCCAGCTCTTCCAGAAGGCCTCAATTTGGACTCATCAACAGGAATGATTTCTGGAATGCCAACGGAAGTAAGCGATAATACAACTTACACTCTATGGGCAAACATAACTGGATTCGGAAGAAGCACAAGCGAAGATCTTTCTATTATGGTTACTTTTGGAATAACTGTATTAGAAGATACAGATGGAGATGGATTACCTGATGAATTACCAGACGATTATGATGAAACATTAGGTATATTAACAGAAGATGATGATGATGATAATGACGGCATTTTAGATACAGATGAAGCATTAAATGGAACAAATTCCCTAAATCCAGATTCAGATGGAGACGGTTTCTGTGATGGAGAAGTAGATGTTAAGGATACTAATAATGAATTGATTTGTTTCGGTGGACCAGACCCATTCCCATTAGATCAAAATTTACCATTGGATACAGATGGAGATGGAATGCCAGATAACTTATCAGACGAATACATTGGAAATCTAATTGTAGATACCGATGATGATAACGATGGATTTTCCGACGATAATGAACTTGAATGTATGACAGATCCACTAAATTCAACAAGTTATCCAGTGGATGAAGATGGAGATGGGCAATGTGATATTCAAACCTCTGATGATGAATTAACAAATATTGAGGATGACGTTCGTAGTTCTCTAGGATTCAATTGGGTATTCTGTTCTGTCTGCTTTTTGATTTTACTATGTTTACTACTTATCCCACTCGTATTCTACAGGGATCAAATAGTCTTGATGATGGAAGATGGGCCTGAACCAGAAAATACGACCTCTAATCCAGCATTCATTTCGGGTGCAGGTACTGTTGATGATCCGTTTGTATTGAAACCATTGAAGAAGGTAAAGCCAGGTTCGATTCATAGTAGCAAAGAAGTAATTAAAATTGACAATATGAGCCCAATTATAGTAGAAATGCAAGATTTCAATGAAGATATGAATGGAAAAAGATTTACTATGTACGAAAATATATTGGATGAGAGTTTCTCAACAAGAAAGATTGAAGTTGGAGAAAATGGTGAAATAACAATTCAAATGAAATTTGACGATAGTGATAATCCAACTTATGCTGGAGGAGAATTTGAAGCCAAGATAAAATTAGGTAAAGCTAGTGTTTACTTGACTTGGGTTGTGAATGTAAAACCAGATAAGAAGAAGTTGAAAGAAGCAGAAGAAGCAGAAGCNAAGGCTGCTAAAGAAGCAGAAGAAGCAGAAGCCAAGGCTGCTAAAGAAGCAGAAGAAGCAGAAGCTAAGGCTGCTAAAGAAGCAGAAAAGGCAAAAGCTGCTATCCCTAAAGAAGTTAAGAAACAAGAGGAATTACAACGAGTTAAATCGAGAGCCGAAAGCATTGATTTCAAAACAATTGGAATAGCAACTTCTAGTGAATTAAAATCAGAAATAAAAGAAGGTGCAACTAGCTTGGAAGTTTCAGATGCATCAGAATTTAATGAGAGTGGTTCTGCAGCAATTTCTGATTCTAATGGCAGTAGTATAATTTCATGGAGTGGTAAAGATGGAAACGTTTTGACTGGAGTTAGTGGTGTAACTAGAATTTTTGGAACAGCATCAATAATTATGGTTAAAGATGATTTACAAGTCATCAAAGGTATTGGACCATTCCTTGAAGAGAAATTGAATGCTTTAGGAATTACAACATATCGACAAATTGCTAATATGGATTCTAAATTAGAAGAACAGGTAAATGAAGCGATAGAATTCTTCCCTGGAAGGATAAAGAGAGATCAATGGGTTAACCAAGCAAAAATATTACTNGGAGAAGACGTAAAACTAGATAAAAAGGCNTTGAAAAAGGCTGAAGATTTAGAAAGAATNTCAAAGAATGCTGCTGGNATNGACTTTTCGGTNATCGGNGTNGCGGATGTATCTGAAATTGATGATTTACAAATTATCAAAGGTATCGGACCCTTTATTGCAGAAAAACTGAATGCATTGGGAATTTATACCTTTAAGCAGATTTCTAAGATGAATTCTGAACTCGAAGATCAAGTAAATATTGCTATTGAGTTCTTCCCTGGTCGTGTAAAAAGAGACAAATGGGCAGATCAAGCCAAGGAATTAGTAAAAAAATGAAATAGAAATTAATTTTTATTTTCCTAACAAAATTAACGAAGCATGAAATCACTGTATGATTTTAGAACATAGTAGTGAAATCATACTATTGTCTAAATAATTAAATTAGATAGAAGCATTAGCCTTCTTCTCTCTTTTTTTACGATTTTGTCGTTTCTTATACCAAGGATAAATTGGCCATTTAGCAAGTCCTGTCCACATTACCATAAATACAAAAGTTGTAGATACAAACTTGTCAATTTCACTTGACCAAGCACTTTCTATCCATCCATATTCTACATATGCAATTCTTGAATGATATACTACCAAAATCAATCCCATTCCTAAATGAACCCATCTCCATATTTTATTCCAATTTGCCATATGCTTAGTAAAAAACATTAATTAATTATATTTTCTAATAAAAAAATAACAAAAGGTTATTTTTTAGCTAAACGAACAAAATCGACAAAATTTGTAATTATTTCAGTTCCAAATTCAGTATCATTTACTTCAGGATGGAATTGTAAACCAAATCGCATGAGATTAACATTCTCCATAGCCTCAATTTCACAATATTCACTCGATGCAGTAATTGTGAAATCTTTAGGTAATATATGCACTTCATCATTGTGAGACTCCCAAACCATTTGTTTAGGGCTTGTATTTTGAAATAAAATCCCTCCATCTCCAACTAATTCTATTTCCATTGCTCCAAATTCTGGATGAGGTGCAGCCCTACAATCTCCTCCATAATGTCTGGCCATAAATTGATGTCCAGCACAAATACCTAATATAGGAATTTCAAGTTGTAAATATTCAGCACAATTCCCTAATTCACCAGTCAATCCAACTCTTGCAGCTCCTCCAGAAAGTAACAGAGCGTCTAGCTTTCTTAATTCAGAAACGGGAGTGTTGTTATCGATAATTTTTGTATCACATCCTAAATACCGAAGCATTCTCCATTCTCTATGGGTCCATTGACCTCCATTATCGATTACATCGATTACCAGNGGCCTTTCTTCTCCCATATTGTACAACGATACTCTACATTCTAAGAAAGTTGGGCGAGCCAAGACTTCAAAAAAGATGAAATTTTGGGTTGTACATAGAGGGGAATAAAATGGTACAAGAACCAGTAGAGTATAAATGTGCAGTTTGTGGGAGTTTTGAGAGTTTTCGTCCAGCGACAAATGGAATGCATTGTAAGAAATGTGGTGCAAGAATTTTTGTAAAGCCACGAAGAACATCATACAAGGAATTAGATGCAATTTAAACAGATTCTAGGACAATCTTGGCGTTACTTCTTAACATAAAGTTGTTATTAAAAGCATATACACCTTGTCGTTTTTCAGAATTAGTAATGCNCTTCATAACTACCCTATGAATAATATATGAGAACAGGGAATAAGAAAATGAAACAAGCATGTTTATTCGACCAAGATTATTGCCAATTTTTGTAATAATAATTCTACTGGGTTGCATTATTTCACCTTTTATCGAGTGTAAGGAAACAACAAATCATGAGCTTTTATCTAATTCAAAAGCAAACACTTCTGGAAGAAGCTCTGCAGACCTTGTTGTGGATTACCTTTCTGCTTCATGGACTTCAGCTGATGCAGGAGATTCTAAAGGTGTTAGTGTTCGTATTAAAAATGAAGGTAGNGTATCTTCAGGNTCGTTTGATTGGGCTCTTTACCTTTCAACAGACACNACCATAACTACCAATGATATTGAACTTGATGAGTGGTATCAATCAAGTATTTCCGCAGGCAGCACTCGAAGTTATACTAAGTATGTTGANATTCCACTTACGATTTCTAGTGGCCGTTATTATGTAGGTATGATTGTCGATGTTAATACTGATGTATCAGAATCAGATGAAAATAATAATGATGACTATGATTCTGGAAGAGTTACAATATACGAATCACCAGATCTTACTGGGAAAAATTGTAATGCCCCAACAACAGGGGTAGTGGGAGACTATCTTGACTCTTCAATTTCTGTTACATTTGAAAACGATCCAGGCGGTTCTTATATTGCATCTTCAGGATCATTTGATTGGGCAATGTATCTATCAACTGACAGTACGATAACATCATCTGATACCCAAGTAGGTTATGATCAATCCAGATCAAGCATCAATGGAGGGAGTACAGGAACAGACTCACTTTCATCTTCTAATCGTATACCTTCTACACTTAATCCGGGAAATTATTATTGGGGATTTATAGTCGATATTGATGATGATGTATCCGAATCTAATGAAAATAATAATGCCTATGTTTGTAATCAAGTGTATATTGAAGATGAACTTCCAGATATTTATGCNGATAGTGTAGGAACATCATCATCTTCGGTTGTAATGGGGGATACAATTACTGTTAATTATAGAATTGAAAATTTAGGAAACGATTATACTGGCTCATTTTATTGGGAACTTTACCTCTCAACAGATTCAACAATTACTACTAACGATATATTTGTAGATGAATTTTCAGTAACCTCAATTTCTGCAGGTTCATATAGGTCAGGAAATCAATACAGCGTTTCAATTCCAACAGGAATTAATCCTGGGTATTACTATCTTGGAATGATTGCTGATAGCCGCAGTAGTGTAACAGAGCTTGATGAGAGTAATAATGTCGTTGCAGACACTAGTCGAATAGATGTTGAAGAAATGGCAGACCTTGTTCCAACTACATTTTCAGGTCCATCATCTGCTATGTCTGGAGATCAGGTAGGAATAGATTGGAGAATTGATAATGAGGGCGATGATTCAACGGGATGGTTTTATTGGGAAGCATATATTTCTACAGATCCTTCTATCACGACAAGTGATACAAAATTAGGCTCATCTCAACAGGTTTCTAGTGTAAGTGCTGGCTCGTATAGAACAGGAACTTACAATGTGAATCTTCCNTCTAGTATTTCATCCGGCACATATTACTTTGGAATTATTATCGATTCAACAGGTCGTGTTGATGAAGGTGATGAAACAAATAATATTCTTACTGGAAATCAAATATCAATTTCAGATCCAGATTATGATCTTGAAGCCTCTTCAATTAGTTTAACAGGAATATCTTCAGTTTGTTTGGGGGGCACATTTGATTTGAGTGTTTCAGTTACAAATCTTGGTAATGATTACGCAGGATTTCATTACTATTCAGTAATGCTTTCTCTGAGTAATACAGTCTCCTCAATTTATTCAGGTACAAATCTTGGCTCGGCTTATGGTTATGGTGGAGTTGCATATTATAATGACAATGTACAGGCTACAGTACCTACTTCAATGGCTCCAGGAACATATTATGTGGGGTTAATAGTAGACTCTCAAAATAATGTGGACGAGACAGATGAGAACAATAACATAGTGGCAACACAAAGCAATGGTCGACTAACTATTATTGATTGTAAGCCCGAACTATCNCCTTCTAATATTAATGGACCCACTACAGTAATTAGAGGAGAAGATGTTCAATTAAATTATCAATTAATGAATTCTGGAGATGTTGATACAAATAGTATTCCCGTCGAATTTTTTATCTCATCAGATACAGTTATTACAACATCTGATATTTCTATTGGTTCAACAATTATTAANTCATTAACACAAGGTCAGAGCTCATCTTTATCGATAGATATTACAATTCCATCTAATCTTGGAAATGGTTGTTGGTATTGGGGAGTTATTGTTGATCCGAGTGATTCGATTGATGAGGAGAACGAATTGAATAATGCGGCATCATCTTCTCAAGAATTTTGTACGGAGCAAGCTAATTTACAAGTTGTATCTGTAACATCTTTTTCACCGATAATNAGTGGACAAACTTCAGATATTGTTTTTGTTATTGAAAATGATGGAGGTATTGATGTAAACGGATTTTATTGTAGTGTTTTATTATCAATAGATGTTTTATCTGGAACGGATGATACTCAAGTCAGTACATTCTATGTTGATGAGTTATTAGCAGGGGCTTCAATAGAAATAACACATAGTGTTACAGTCCCAGCAGGACACCTTGGACAATTTCATTGGATTCTTTTATTAGATACAAATAATGATGTAAGCGAAGAATATGAAGACGATAATTATGGAGCATCCGATATTTTCACTATAGAGGCACCATCAATTGATTTGTTTGCAACGTTTGTAGAAGGGCCAGTAATGGCTGAACCAGGACAAACAATTACAGTTGAATGGGGAGTGCATAATCTTGGGTCAGAATCTTTAGGATTAGAAATTGAAATTTGGCTTTCATCAAATCAACAACTTAGTGTAGATGATGTTCTAATTGATGAGATAGTCATACCATTAATTGAAGGGGACTCATTGATATCAAATGAACAGATAATAAATTTAGCTGAAAATTCAGTTGGAGAATGGTGGTTTATCTTATCAATAGATCCTAATAATGAACATGATGAAGATGACGAAACTAATAATATTTTTATAAGCAATACTACAATTATTGTTGATGAGAATATCCCTCCCGAAACTAGTAATGGGTTAAGTGGCTGTAATAACCCAACTACGGATGGAGAATTTGACGTCGATGCTGCAGGGGCGATGTCCTCAGCATCATATCTTGGAATAAATCCTTACAAGACAGTGAATGGTTGTTTAGTTGGCACAGATTTGATAGATTGGTACTCTTTCATTTTAATACAAGGGAATAAAACAACGATAGCATTTAGTGGCGAAGGAGCAGAATTAAAGATTAGCATATTATTGGATGATGAAATAATTGACTCAGGAGTTATTGACGAAGAGACAGGCCTTATTACATTCGAGGTATTAGTTTCTGAAAATAAAATTTTAGATGAATTATATTATTTAAAAATAGAAAGAGAAACCCAAGCAAATAGTGGAGCATATAAATTACTTATCGTGACTGATAATGCTAGTGTACAAACAGATGTTATACCTCCCACGACCCCCATTNTGACGATTTCTAATGAATGGTATAATGGTAATGA
Organism: Methanobacteriota archaeon; assembly: GCA_002696315.1. Classification (GTDB taxonomy): domain Archaea; phylum Thermoplasmatota; class Poseidoniia; order Poseidoniales; family Poseidoniaceae; genus MGIIa-I. Next base: position 8,911 of record NZRR01000025.1, read on the forward strand.
AATTTTAATTGATTGGCTTCCATCAAGTGATACAGGTTCAGGTATTGCATACTATGAAATTCGTATAGGGGGAGGACTATGGGCTCAATTGGAAGAAAACCCCTCTAATTTAAACATCTCATTTCTTTCTGATGGTAAACATACAGTTGAATTGCGTGCTGTAGATATTGCGGGCAATCAAGGCGAAATAAATGCAGCATGGCTTCGTATTGATAGAACAGCACCATTGGTGGTAATTGAACAGATTGGGACCCAATTAGCCAATCCACCAATTTTGTTTTTAGATATTCAAATAAATGATGGTGAAGGAAGTGGGCTAAATTTAATTGAATGGACAATAGATAATATTACTTGGTTTGAAGCTGAAGAAAATGGAGTATTTACACTACCAGATTGGTCAATTGAAAATATAAAAANTAGAGTAATAGANAGTGCTGGTTTAGAGACAATTACAATTGTAACAATTATGCCNCCAGAAATTGTAGATATAGATCAAACAGAAGCTATTGAAGTGGAAGGAGAATCAAGTAATGTATTACCTAAAATTTTATTATTTGGAATGGCAATTATCAATATAGGGCTTGCAATCTTTTGGAAATATCGGAAACAACAGGGAGAGAATGTTATCGAAGAGGAAATAATCGAAGTAGAATCAACGAATTATGAATCATTAAATATTGAAATTTATGAAGGATATGAATGGGTTGATTATGATGGCCAAAAATGGTATAGATTACATGGTTCAGAAGACGAATGGAGTTTGTGGGAACCCTAAGACTTTCATTCAGAAGCATTCATCATAAACTTTTTCGCTTGAATTGTAACATACGGAATTAGACTTAATTAAATAGATTTATTGAATAACCTTGACTCTATTCCCTAAGCATGGNGTCGTGGTTAAACGAGTACGCACCNCGACGATTTTCGGATTTAGCNATACCTTNGGGTTATCAAGAAACATTGATNAAATCGAGTCTTGATAANAATCCTTCACATATTTTACTTGCAGGACCTTCAGGGGTTGGTAAAACAATCACTTGGAAATTGTTAGCAAGACAGGTCCTAGGACCAGCATGGGAGCTTTCTACGCACATATTTCAGGCGAAGGATATTCTCAAAACATCAGGTGCTATGAAATCCTTTGAAGACTTTTTAAGACCCTCTGGTAAAGATTCTCAAGATACACTAGCAGGTAGGATGACCTTGTCTGCTTTTGACTCTTCAATGTATGAAGCAGAGGAAGGAGATATACCCCCTGCAGGTAGGGAATCAAATAATGAAAATCCGATTAGTAGATTATTTATTATTGAAGATGCGGACTTTTTAGGAGTTAGGCGCCAATCATTTCTTAGAAGGATGATGGAAAGGGAAGCGACGGTTTCAAGATTCATTTTCACTGCTAGAGCCCCGAGTAGGTTGATAGATGCATTAAGAAGTAGGTGTTTATTGATTAGAATTCCAACAGTTCCCGATGAAGTGATTANCAGAAAACTTACTGAAATTTTAGANTCAGAAAAATTATCTANGAATCAGGAAATTCTTGAGGACGTAATNCACATTGCATCTGGTGATTTACGTAAAGCAATATTTTTATTAGAATTATTGAATGATAGGAATTTGTTACATGATCGTGAAACAGTACACAAAGTGATTGCTTCTACNACATCATTAGCGACTAGAAGGATGATTGAGAATGCACTTTTGGGCAATGTAATTCGCTGGGAATGGGAGAAAAAAGGGGCAAAAAATGTCAGAGTAATGAAAGGTGCATTGAGCGAATTAGANAATTTAATGAAAGAACAATCATTAGATCCTGAAGATATTGTTAATCAAATTCATGATTTATTATTGTCTGGAAGATTTTTTATCAAACANGAAGTTTTAACAGATATATTATCTTCTTTATCCATGTGTAATATTAGATTGAATAGTAGTACACACCCTAGAATTCAATTAGAATCTTTTCTTCATGAAGTAGCATCAATTGGAAGAAAACGCGGCGTTGCAATAAATTGAAAATCCTAGTATACTGTGGTAATAAATATGCAAGATAACAAACCATTTGATATTCGTGAACTTTCAGAAATTTATGATGAAAATAATCAGGATGTTTACCTATCATTATATGTTGATTTAGTAGACAAAGAACATAATTTACACATTAAAAGAAGAACAAATGCAATTAAAGCGACCATCAAAAATAGAGATAGAAAACAAGCTTTTGAAAAGGCAATTGAATTAGCTCTAGATAAGGTACATAATTTAGAAAAAGGATATCCTTCTGCAGCAATTTTCTTACATATTGAAGATGAATTCATGCAAGTAGGTGGTTTAGGGGCAAGAATTCCAACAAAATTAGTTCTTGATGCAAGCCCTTACATATTGCCGTTAGCAAAGTTCAATGATGACTATGAGTCATTTATTTTGGTATTAATTGATGGCCAAAGATCAGAGATTCACGTTATTGAAAATGCAGAAGCGGAACAGGTTGGAGAAGACAGTCATACATCCATAGGGCGCCATAAAAAAGGAGGTTGGTCTCAAGCTAGATACTCTCGGATTCGCGAAGGAGTTGTACAACGTTTCTATGATCGAACTGCCGAACAAGTAGATAATGTAATTAGAGAAAATGGTAATTTAAGAATTATAATTGCAGGTCCTGGAAATGCAAAACAACAATTCCAAGAAAGACTATCATCACAAGCTAAAGAATTGGTAGTATCTTTAGAAGATATCGATATGGATTCAGTACCTCCGAATCAAATTTTTAGGAAATTTGTTGAAACAGCCAAACAAGATGAGGCAGATAAAGAAATAGAATACATTGAAAAATTCAAAAGTAAAATTATGACAGGTTCTTCAGCATCAACAGGAATTTATGAGGTATTGGATGCAGCAGCAACTGGTAGATTAGAAACATTACTCGTTTTAGAAGGACATAGTATTGCAGGTAAGAAATGTGAGCCGTGTAATGAGTATATGAAAGGTCCAACAATCCCCTGCTCACAATGTGAAAGTGATGGAAACGAGGTCGATTTAGTTAATGAGGCAGTAGAAGCCGCAATTAGAATTTCAGCACATGTAGAATTCACAGATAATGAATATCTTGAAGAAATTGGTGGAATTGCCGCATTATTAAGGTGGTAATTTTTAACTAATTATGATTTAATCATAGATATGGCATGGTTAGAGTGGCTTGGTAAAGGAGTACTAAGCGGAGCAATAGTTGTAATTGCAAGCGAAATAGCGAAAAAATCATCTATTTTTGGAGCATTAATTGTTTCTTTACCGATTGTTAGTATACTTTCTTTATTTTGGCTATATAACGATACTAAAGACACATCTAAGGTTGCAGATTTTGCAGAAGGTATACTTTGGTTGGTAATTCCAGCAATATCATTATTCGTGATTTTACCTTATTTACTTAGACGAGATTGGGGTTTTGAAGCAGCAATGACAGTTGGAATTTTAGTAACAATTCTTGCGTATTCAGCGAGCGTTTATGTTTTTACACAATTTAATTCAGTTTAATTTTTAAATATTAAACCCAAGATTTGAAGAACCTCCGACTTAACCGTAACATGTTACGTTTAAATCACATATGAGATGTACTGAAAGTTAAGGAGTTAGATAATAATGATTGAATTAATTTTATTAGTTATCATTTTACTATTACTATTAATTGTAGTATTTCAATTTCAAAAATTAACCGTTTCAAAGGATAACACTGAACAAGATTCAGTTCTAAGAAAAGAATTAAGGGATATTAATAGCCAATCTACTGATAATTTAAGGAAAACACTGGAAGGTTTGGGAAAAGCCCAACAGGACGTATTAGAAGGATTAGGAAAGTCTCAACAAGATCATTTGATTAATGTTTCAAAAAATATTAAGGAATTGAAAGATGAAAATGAAAAGAAACTTGATGAAATGAGAGAAGTTGTTGATGAGAAATTACAAAAGACTCTAGAAAAAAGAATTACAGCTTCTTTTGAAATTGTTACAAAGCAATTACAGGACGTACATAGTGGGCTTGGAGAAATGAAAAATTTGGCCGAAGATGTAGGGGGTTTGAAAAAAGTACTCTCAAATGTATCTACTAGAGGAGCATTGGGAGAATTACAAGCTCATCAAATTCTAGAGAATTTCTTATCACCAGAGCAATATGGAGTTA
>NZRR01000026.1 GCA_002696315.1 Methanobacteriota archaeon
GGAGATCCACTTTCTCCAGATACTGATGGAGATTGTATTCCAGATTTATTAGAAATTTCATTTGCACAAATCGAAGGAATAAGTGCGCGTGCTGCTATGAAAGAGATGGACGCTAATGACAATGGTATTGATGATGGAGTAGAAACAGAATGTGGATTAGATCTTGAAGACGTAGAGATTGATACAACTAGTGACAGTGATAATGATGGTGTTGTAGACATCAATGATTTATGTCAAGATACTGAAGAAAATACTGCAGTGAACATTGATGGATGTCCACTTGATTCAGACAGGGATGGTGTAAACGATTTTGATGATTCTGGATCTATTTTAGATTTATGTGAAAATACACCGAGTGGTACTAATGTTGATTCCACGGGTTGTGAGATTATTTCAGAGGATGATGTAGATAATGATGGAATTCTTGATTCCGAAGACTCTTGTTTAGACACTCCGGAAGGTGTTGATGTAGATTCTAGTGGATGTAGTGATCAGGATAATGATGGAGTAATTGATTCAATTGATGAATGCCCAGAGACACTACCAGGTACAATTGTTGGTAGTACGGGCTGTACACCATCACAAGAAAAGACAAATGATGAAGAAAATGAAGAGAACAGATTAGGTAATGGAGCAGCTGCAGATGATAGATTATCATTACTAATTTTGATATTAATGGGATTTGCTGCCGTAGCTTTTGTCGGATCAATTGCAATATTCTTCGTGAATAGAAAAAATGCAACAGAAGAAGTTTTTGCTGATTTAACAAATGAAGCAATAGATGATGCAGCAATGGGACTAGAAAATCCAGATTTCAATGATGAAGATACACCAATATATGCATCTCCCGTATTAGACGCTGTGACTGGTGCAACTGCTAGTGAAGACGAACATAGAAAGGCTGTATTTTCAGCACCTGTTTTAGATGCATCAGATACACCAAAATACGATGAAAATGATGAGTCTATTGATTTACCAGGCTGGACAAGGGATGTAGTTGAAGCATATATTGCACAAGGTTGGACTATGGAACAACTAAAAGAATGGTATAATGAAAACGGATAACCATTTTTACACGACAAGTTATTGAAATAAAAAGTAAAGCAGGTGTCAATGTCGCGTGAATTAGTTGAATTAGATCTTCGTGATTTTGAAATTAATAAAGATAAATTTATCAAAAATATGGGTAATGCATTGGAAGACATAGGTTTCTTTGCATTAAAGGGTCATGGAATTGAACTTGATTTACTATCTCAGTGTTATCAAAATTCTGAAAAATTTTTTAATTATGAATATAATATAAAATCAAAATATGAAAAAAATGAGATTCATTGTCAAAGAGGGTATACTAGGTTTGGAAAAGAACATTCAAAGGACAATCCAGCTCCAGATTTAAAGGAATTTTACCAAGTTGGAAGAACATTGGACGAACAACATCCAGAGTATGGAAATTTTTTACATAATGTTTGGCCTGAAGAGGTACCCGAATTAAAGAATAATTTAGAAACATTATATTCTAAATTAGAAGAATGTAGCAATAAATTATTAGAGGCATGTTCAATATATCTAGGAATGGAAGAAAATTGGTTGACCTCAATGGCAAAAGATGGAAATACAATCCTAAGAGTAATTCACTATCCACCCATACCTGATAATATAAACCCTAATAGTGTTCGTTCATCTCAACATGAAGATATCAATTTAATTACACTTCTCTGTGCTTCAACTGAAGGAGGTTTAGAAGTTATGGACCATGATGGAAGTTGGTTTAAAGTAGAAACTGGACCTGAATATATTGTGGTAGATACTGGAGACATGATTCAAAATATTACAAATGGATTGTTTAAATCAACGACTCATCGAGTTGTTAATCCTGAGAATTCAAATTTAAGACGCTTTTCCATGCCAATGTTTGTTCATCCTCGTAATGAAATTGATTTAACTCCATTACCTAAATTCATCGAAATCACTGGTGGAGAACAGAAGTTTGAAAGTATAACTGCAGGAGATTATTTGCATCAAAGATTAGTGGAGATTGGCCTAGCGGATTCATGAGGGATATAGTTTGAGAATTCCAGAATTAATAGCCCTAAAAAGAGACGGTAAAGAATTGACGGATAAACAAATTTCCTTCCTAGTTAATTCTATTGCTTCAAATAGAATACAACCCGAACAAATAGGAGCATTCTTAATGGCTACTTACATACAAGGAATGTCTACTGAAGAAACTACAAAATTAACGGAATCTATGAGAGATTCGGGAATAAAATTTGAATGGGAAAATAAACAACATGTTGTTGATAAACATTCAACAGGAGGAGTTGGTGATAAAATAAGTATTCCTTTAGCACCTATTCTAGCATCAATAGGTCTTAAAGTCCCGATGATAGCAGGTAGGGGCCTAGAACACACTGGTGGAACAATTGATAAATTAGAATCTATTCACGGTTTTAATACAAAATTAAATCCTGACAAAATAATGAAGATTGTAAATGAAATTGGTTGTGTAATTACAACACAAACTGAAGAGATGATACCTGCAGATAGAATCCTATATGCAATTAGAGACTTAACATCAACTGTTGCTTCATTACCATTAATTACAGCATCTATTATTTCAAAGAAAGCTGCAGAAGGAATTTCAAGTTTAGTTTTAGATGTTAAAGTAGGTTCTGCAGCATTTATGAAAGATCTTGATTCCGCAACTAAATTAGCAAAGAGTATGGTTGAAACAGGAAATAAAATGGGAATTAAAACTACTGCTTTACTAACCGAGATGAATAATCCATTGGGTTTAATGTCTGGAAATGCCCTTGAAATCATTGAGTCAATCAATCTGCTAAAGGGAGGTGGACCTGAGGATTGTAGAGAATTGATTATAGCACAAGGTGCTGAATTATTGCTTAGTTCTGGATTAGAGGATTCAGAACATAAAGCGAAAATAGAAATTGAAAATAAATTAAATAATGGCTCCGCATTAAAGAAATTTAAAGAAATGATTATCGCACAAGGGGTTGAGAGAAAATTTGCTGAAAAAGTGTGTAATGAGCCAGAAATATTAATAAAATCATGTAAACATAAATCCGAATTATTTTTAGATGAATCTGGATATATTTCTTCTATCAATGCAATGGAAATTGCCCAATTCATCTTAGAAAACGGTGGAGGGAGAACATTCAGAGAACAAAGAATAAATCATAATGTAGGTGTAGAGTTACACGTTAAAATCACGGAATTCTATGATAATAATAATCCTTGGGCCACAATATACTATGATACAGAAATAGATATTTCTCAACAATTGAAAAACTGTGTGATTATATCTAAAAATCCAATTCAAAAAAGAAGTCGAATTCTTAAAAAAATAATCTAATTATCCTCGAATTCAAATCTCAAAATTAAATTCCTAGCCGCTTTAACTTCATCCACCCTTCCAACGTGAGTTGTTACAGGCGCTTTGTGTAATGTTTCATAATCTTCTGTTAAAACCTCATGGAATTTTGAAGCAAATGTATCTAAGGTTTTCTTAGATTCAGTTTCTGTAGGCTCAATCATCAGACATTCAGGTACTACTAATGGAAAATAAACAGTTGGTGCCATATATCCTTTATCTAAAAGACCTTTAGCAAGATCCATTGCTGTAATTCCATATTTTTCCTTCAAAGGAGTAGCACTAAGAGTGAATTCATGTTTACATAATTTGACATCGGATCCCTCCGCAGGCATCGTAGGTATTTTGTCAAGTTGTTCTTCTGAAGGATTCATGATTATATGTCGAAGATAATTTGCGTTTAATACTGCATGCTCACTCATTTTTTCCAATTGGAATCCATACCTTCTGTAAAAGGCCCAAGATCTGACAACAGCCCCTGGGTTACCCATCCATTGTTGTACTTTACCAATAGATTCTGCTGGATCGTATAACATATACCACCAATCACCATCAACACCTACATCATCAGAATCTTCGCGTGGTCTACGGGTAACCATTGGTGAAGGTAAAAATTTAGACAAATGTTCTTTCACACCTATAGGTCCTGATCCTGGACCTCCACCTCCATGTGGTTGACTAAATGTTTTATGTAAATTATAATGAACAGCATCAAAACCCATCAATCCAGGAGTTGTTTTTCCTAAAATTGCATTGAAATTTGCTCCGTCATAGTACATTTGTCCTCCAGCGGAATGTACAATATTAGCTGCCTTGGAAATTTCATGTTCAAAGATCCCTAGAGTATTAGGATTAGTAATCATCATTGCAGCAGTATCATCACCAACAACAGCTTTTAGAGCTTCAATATCTAATAATCCATCTTCTCCAGAAGGTATTTCAATTATCTCATAACCACACATTGCAGCACTTGCAGGATTTGTGCCATGTGCAGAATCTGGAACAATTACCTTATTTCTATGTCCTTCACCAATTGATCTATGATATTCTTGTATACATCTAATCGCTGTAAATTCTCCTTGAGCTCCAGCTACGGGTTGAAGAGTAACAGAATCCATACCTGCACATATTCCTAACATTTCTTGCATTTCATACATTATTGAAAGCAATCCTTGTTGATGTGATTCTTTTTGTAAAGGATGTAATTCTGTGATTCCAGGCATTGCTGCAATCACTTCATTCACTCTTGGATTATGTTTCATTGTACAAGACCCCAATGGATAAAATCCAGTATCAATTCCGAAATTTCTTGATGAAAGCCAAGTATAATGTCTAACAACCTCAGGTTCAGAAACTAATGGTAATCTTGGAAGGTTCTTACGTTTTAATCCAGATGGAATTTTAATTTTTGATTGCTCTAAAAGAGCATTTGGCTGAGAATAACCCATTCCAATTACTCCTTCAAATTCAAAAATATTACTCATTTTTCTACCTCCATCAAAGTTTCTAGTTTATTCCGAAATGTTTCAATCTCCTCAATAGTTGTTTGATCTGTTGCGCAAACTAACAAATCATTTTCACTATCTTCATACCAATTCGATAAGGCAAAACCACCAATAATTCCATTTTCATCTAACCAATCTAATGCTTTTTGTGCATTAAAAGGAAGCCGGATAACAAATTCATTGTAGTGACTAGAATTTAAGTAAGGAAATTCCAAATTTTCAACTGTCGATAATTTTTCTTCTAGGACCTGTCTTGCGGCAAGATTTCTAAGTGCTAAAGTTTCAATTCCTTTTGGTCCTAAAAGAGACATGTGCATTGCACCCATTAATGCGATTAATGTTTCATTAGTACAAAGATTAGAAGTTGCTCTGTGTCTCCTAATATGCTGCTCTCTTGTTGACAATGTTAAACAAAAAGCAGTTCTGCCACTATCGTCTTCACTTTTTCCGACAATTCTCCCTGGCATTTGTCTTAGGTAATTCTTAGAGCAAGCAAAAATTCCGTATATAGGTCCACCGGCAGTAATTCCAACACCCAAAGGTTGTCCTTCCCCCACAACAATATCTGCACCATAATTACCTGGTGCTTCTAAAATACCTAGTGATGTTGGTTGGACACCAACAATTAGTGCAGTTGATTCTCCTATAATCTGTTTGATTCCAGTGATACCCTCATCTAAGATTCCCAAAGGATTAGGTTGTTCAACATAAACTGCACATGAACCTGCTGCATTTGATAATTCATTAAGATCCATCAAACCATTGGAGTCATGTTTTAATTTTTTTAGAATAATTCCTCCNCCTTTAGTATAATTCTCAATCACTGANAGTCTATTAGGAGGTATTAATTCTGAAACATAAACAGTATCTTTTTGTGTTGCTTTCTTATTGTGTACTCTGACTGCACAGGTAATTGCTTCTGCGGCAGAAGTAGAACTATCATATACACTAACATTAGAAATTGGTAATCCTGTTAATTCGCTAATCATAGTTTGAAATTCCCACATCGCTTGTAACATTCCTTGACTAACTTCTGGTTGATANGGAGTATAAGATGTTAAGAACTCTCCACGCCCAATTAATTGTCCTACCAAGGACGGAACAAAATTACGATATAACCCTGCACCCAAAAAACTTATTNTATCTTTAGAGGTTATATTTGCATNCAACAAATTTTTTGCATCTCTTAATATTTCTTCTTCAGATTGTGGTCCTCTTAGGGGTAATTGGCCTGAAAAGCGAACGTTTTCTGGTATATCTGAAAATAGATCATCTATTGACTTAAAACCCATTATTTTCAACATTTCATCTTCTCTACCCATGTTAGGTAGTTGGTCCATGTACTATCCATTTCAAAACGAAGTATGAATATTTGTATTCTATATGAATGGTGGAGTTATCACTTTTGCAGCTACTAGTTTCCTTTTACTAGCTGCTACGTATACTATTTGTCCTAACTCAACATCTGAAAAATAACCCATCGCAATACCCTTATTTTCTAAACTCGGACTTGGTGCTCCAGATGTAATTATTCCAAGTTTATTTGAATTCAAATCATCGNTTTCATACACCACATGACCCAACCTTGGCGAAGGGCCTCGCCCTTCATATTTTAATCCCCAAAATTTTTCATTTGAATTCTTTTCAAGCATTGCCTTTTTACCAATAAAATCATGATCTAAATCTAATCCGAATGGGACTTGTGTTTCCAAAGTATTCCTAACTAAATTTTCATGCGAGTCAATATCTCCCAAACCTGGCCAATAAAAATCTTGACCTGATAACAAATATCCTTTCTCTAATCTTAACGTGTCCCTAGCACCCAAACCTACGGGAACAACTCCTGAGTTACTAGTATCTTCCAATAGTTTCGACCATAATAATTCGGCCTGGGAATTTGGAATAAATATCTCATAACCACTTTCACCGGTATAACCTGTCCCTTGAATCCAACCAGAAATTCCCAAATCATTTTCTTTAATTGCCTGACATTTGAATCTACCAATATGATTTTGCTCTCCCAAAACAGAAGTTAAACAAATTTTAGAATTTGGACCTTGAAGCGCAAGAATACTCGTTTCACCAGACAAATTTTCCAATATTATTGAACCATCTGAGGGTAAATATTTTTGAAACCAATCCCACATTATTTCAATCATACTAGCATTAGGAACTCCCAATATTACTTCGCTTTCTGTATCAATCCATCCATCCCTAAATTCTGAAATTTCACCATCATTAGTTACAGCAAAAATCATATCATCGATTATTGAACCTTCAGAATCTAAAAAATGAGTGTACGCACATCTACCTTCTGTAATCGAAGATACTTTTTGAGTAGCCAAAGATTCGAGCCATTTAGATACACCTAAACCACTAATTGAAAAAAAACCCATATGAGACACATCAAATAATCCTGCAGTCTTCCTTGTTGCAATATGTTCTTCTTTGATACTTGTATACCACATTGGTAATTCAAAACCATGAAAATTAACTAAATTTGCTCCTGCAAGTACATGTTGCTCATAGCACGCCGTTCGGGATAATTTGACCTTGTTTTCATCCATCAGTATGTTCTAAACGCGGACGGTATTCAATAATACCTAAACCGATTTCAATTTATACAACCTATTAATCGCAGGCTTGTATAAGATGTTAGTAACCAAACTAAAATCAAAAATAGCATATGCTAAAGTGACCCAAACTGAATTATTTTATGTNGGTAGTATAACCATTGATGAAAACATAATGAAAAGAGCAGCATTAACCGAGAATGAGAAAGTTCAAGTTGTAAATATTAACAATGGTTCAAGAATTGAAACCTATGTAATTAAAGGTGAAGCAGGTAGTGGAATTTTTGCTTTAAATGGCCCTGCTGCAAGACATGCACAAGTAGGAGATGATTTGTTTATTCTCTCTTGGGCTCATATTGATCCTTCTGTAGAGGACTTAGAGCCGATAATTGTAGAACTTTGAAAAAGTATGCGCAATGCATAAGATTTGCGTCACATTGAATAACCCCTTTATCTTACGTTGGAATATGCTAGGTGAAGATGGTACGAAATGGCTAGACAGACTACAAATGCAAGTGGCGAGATCATTACAGGCTCAAGGATGGAGTCAGCAAAATATCTCTGCAATGATAGGCATGACTCAAAGTACAATCAGTAGACAAAGAGGTAGATCACTTCCTAAATTAAAGGGTAGTGCAGATGAATCAGTCATAGATGGATGGGCCACAGAAATGACACAANTACTCTCAAATCTAGGACCTGATGCAAAATTAAAACAACAACGTTATGTTATTGAATTCCTTTTTGATGATGGAAGAAATATTAGATTCGATAAGATTCTAACAGGAACAGACTTAGATCGTGGTCAATCTAGAGCAGGTTTACTTAGAAGACTAGAATGGATTACTCAAAGATTTGTGATATCTAAAATTGAAAAATGGCAGCCTGCAATAGGTATGAATGTTGCTGCATGTACTTCTGAAGCTCAAGATATTGAAGATGTTGCCGCATTCCCAGGAAGATTATGGATTATCAATGATCAAATAAAATACCTTTCAATGCCTGAATTTGGAGCGAGTTACCATTTGGCGGGTGTTCTATTAAAAACAAGATCTTTCGGTTCGGAGGCCACTGCAATACTCAATCTAGCATTTCCCAAAAAATATAGTAAAAAAATTAATACAGTTTGTAAAAAATTAGGATTAAATATTTCAAATGCACCTAAAAGTGTACCAGATAAATCTTCTAAAGACGCACAGATATTAATCGACGAAGGTGATTTTGGATGGGTACCAACTCTGTATGTTCTTGGCTCAAATCCAATAGAATTAGTAGATAGAGCTCATCAATTAATCGATGCCTTGGATGCGTGAGTGAAGAATGTTTCAAAAAATATTTAAAAAAATATTTTTCCAACCTTGGGCTATTTGGAAACCAATTTGGAGGTTGCAATTAAGAACAAAACCTTTGGCTTTACCAATTAGTATTTTTTTGATTTCTTCAACTTATATTTCTGTATGTTATTTCCTAACAAATAATTTTGCTGAATGGAGGNATTTTACAATATTTAACTCAAGTTCAATGCTCGATGACCATATTCCATTCATCAGGGATTCAATCTATATTTACAGTACGTGGTATTTCTTATTCATACTAGTTGCAATTTCAATTCCTTTGAATAAAAAGGGACTAATGGAATGTATATTCATTTATCAAAGCCTGATATTAATAGCGTCTTTTTGCTTCATGGCATTCATTCTCATGCCAATTAAAATCGATACCAGAAATGGATTAGATATTGGAACTGGTTTAGAGGCCACATTATACGAAATATTGTATCTTGCAGATCCTCCATATAATTCATGGCCATCAATACATGTATCGTTTTCAATATTTTTTTGCTGGTCAATTATTAGAGGTCTTAAACTCAATCAAGGAATAATTAGATTTCCAAAATCATTGATGAATAATAATTTAATTAAAAATAGAATAATACCCTTATTTTTTTGGACTTTATGTGTATTAATCTCTATTAGCACTATGACAACAAAACAACATTATCTCTTTGATTTCATTACAGGTATAATGTTAGGNATTAGTGGTATATTAATAGCCACAAAAGGNATTTCTACAATTGAAAATGAAAAAGATTTCGAAAATTTTCTATAATTAACCTAGCAGTGCAGGGTTTGACATAATTAAGATCAAACCTATTCCTGCAAACATCATCATCCAAGATCCAACCATTTTAATCATAGCTGTAGATCTTCTCAGGAAATCAATCATTACTTGTCTTCCCATACTGACAACTACAGTAACTGAAATCATAAGTAATAAAAGTCCAATCATCAAGCCAGATAATCCAAATGATACTGAATTACCTCCTTGTGTTGATAGATATATTATGAAGGGTAAAACTGCTGCGGCAGTACAATCTATTGATGCTGCGGCATATCCAATTCCATAAAGATACATATTTCTCCGTGGAGTAAAAGTATCGTCATTTTCTGTAGTACTCCATTTATCAATTAAATTTTGAACCCATCCCATCAAATGCGCAGTACCGCCAGTTAACATAAAAAATCCTAAAATCACAAGTAAAACTGCAATAATAAATGCTATCTGACTAATTATCCCTGATTTTTCAAATGCCTCCCCCATCATTACTGCTATGATTCCAATGAGCAAGAAGAAGGTCCACATTCCCAATCCAGACAGTAATCCAATAACCCAAGCTTTAGGCATTTTACCTTTTAGTTTTCCTTGTTCAATTAATTCTTCTTCACGAGAACCTAATGAGATATAATAAGTGATAAAACTTGGTAAAACTGGAAATGCACAGGGAGAAAAATATACTAATATCGATAAAAATAATCCTAATGTAAAGATACCAAGCATAGAAGTATCAACTTCTGAAAGTCCAAACCTGAGGTTTTCAGCTTCGCCATTTAATGCTAATTCAACAGTAGAATCAAATTCGTCCCAATCTAAACCTGTTCCTGTATTCTTAGCAATAAGATAGCCTTCATGATCAATTACATATACAACTGGAATTGTCCAAGCATTGTAGAATTCTCTCAAATCCCCCCTTTCATTAGTTGATTCATTAACTATTACTGATTCATCACTTCCTTTTCCAGTAAAGTAATAGGGGACATGATAATTATCATCAGACTGGTTCAAATAATCAAATGGTTCAGTATACCAAGCACCTATTGCAACAATTAATAATTCATATTCAGAATCCAAATCATACCATTCCTGCATTTTATCTTCAAGATGATATTGGACTCCATGACAAGCAAGACAATCATGAGCCATAAAATCAAGAATTACTACTTTCCCTCTATGTTCTTCTAATTCGAACCATCCTGTTTCATTAGTGTAATTCGATTCTATTCCTGTACGATTTAATGAAATCATCTCAAAATTAGGTGCTAATTGTGCATCATCACTTACACCAAATCGTGAAGTAGTCATCCCAAAAACTGTTAATCCCGAATAAGCAATTAAAGAAAAAAGAACAATAGAAATTAAAAATGCTTGCCATGTTTGTTTCTGGAAAAAAACTTTCAAATCCATTCCAGTTCTATTTTGTATGGCATCTAACACTTTAACTCATCCTTCGGAATATTAACACAATAATGACTTTACTGGTATATTGAGCCGTTACTTGACATAATTATTCAACCATACTAAGCCCACTTCTAGTCTTTCATGTGTTGGATGAACTTCTACTTGAGCACAAGGAATCTCTATTTCATCACAGATTTCCTCAACAATTGAAATTGGTAATTCAATTCGTTCGTACTTAGAATTCCAATTTATCCACCTAGAATCTAATTCAAATTCTTGAGTTAATTCTAGAATATGATTCTCATAATCTTCAACACTTGAATATATTGCTCCAAAAACGATAGTATCATCATCTGAAATTTCTTCCCAAAGTTGTAAATTAGCTTTTGCCCTTCTAGAAAACCTTGCTCTTAATTGTCCAGCATCCTTATATTGAGAAGTACAAAATTTTAGATGGAAATTATAATCTCCAGAACTCACTTTATGTTTTAATTTCAGAGCAAGTTCGGCACTACCTTCAGCACCTGCAGTAATTTCATTACTAATATTAAATCCTCTTAATTCCATATTTTCATAATTTCCAACAGTAATTTCTAATTCATTTAAATTGATAAACGAAATAGATGTTTGATTTAATTGATCTAATAATTTTTCTAAAATTTCAGCCTTATCTGGTTCTGCTGGTAATTCAATTCCAGTTAAAATTCCTGCTTTTGCACATGCTTCAATAGTAGGTATGTATTTTTCTAGTTCTAATTTCAACAAATGAAATCTGATTTCATCAAGACCAGCTTCTTTGAGTTCTTTAGCATATTTAGTATTAAATGGAATACTAGTGTAAAGGTGAATATGATGATTAGGACCAAATTCTTTTTTCAGATGTTTAATTGCCTCAATTGATCGTTCTCTAGCCATCATTGGATCTCCTCCCGTAATTCCAGTCCCTGTAGCATTCATGGCTTTGGCCTCTTCAATAACCTCAGTAAAATCGTTGCAAGGTCTTTCATTTGCATACATTATATCAATTTCTCTCCGATTATCAGATAAAGGACAATAATCGCACATCCAATGACATTTCCCTGTTACAAACAAAACTAATTTTGAACCCGCTTGACATTGGATACATCCTTGTGTATCATCCATATCAGGAGGAGGTACTGAACTAATAACTGGTAATTTAATTGTAATAAGGATCACCTGAATTAATTCTCTCTTTTGCTTTTGATAATAACCAACGATGAAACCGATAATCATTAGTTAATTCTGGATGAAAAGATAATGCTAATTTATTTCCCTGCATTAAACCAACAGCCTCATCTTTGTAAAAAACAACTTTCTTCACATTTTCTTCTATTTTTTCAAATCTAGGGGCTCTGATAAAAACTCCTGGGAATTTTTCTTGATTTTTTATTTCGTCCAATTCTTCAACTAACAGTGGTACATGATTAGATTCTACTATATTTTTTTTAGAAGAACCTACTTCAATTATTGAAGGAAACTCTATTTCATTTAATTTTAAAATAGATTGGAATGAGTGTTTTTGGCTCCCAAATGCATTACGATTTACATCAGCATCGATATATCGTGATCGTCCCATTTGAGGGTTCAATAATAATATTGCACCTGCACAAGTTCCTAATACCGGTACTTTAGAATTATCGTCTATGTAATCGAAAAGTGATGAAAGAAGACCGTGATTTTCTGATGCTTTACGCATAGTTGTTGATTCACCACCAGGTAATACGATTCCATCTATTTTTTCTCCAATAATATCTGCCTTTGATCGTAAAGGAATTACTTCAATTTCTAATTTTAATTCATCAGCCGCATTATACAATGCTTGAGCGTGTTCATGACGGGCGCCTTGTAACATTGCCAACCCTATTCGAATTACCACATTTAAGCCGCTTAAGTAATCACATATGAGCCCTTCTTACGCTTTATTGAATAACCCTCAGTTAACTGTAGGTATCATGGCAGAACCAACATCATCAAATGATGAATTATTGGGAGGCAAACCTTCGATGGAAATTAATGGAGATTGCTTCTTGGTCCCAGGTCCCGTAAGAATGTCTCAAAATACCCTAAAATCAATGTCTCATCCAGTAATTACTGCTAGAGGAAGTGAATATAGAGAAATTATGGCAGAATTAAATGGGCTATTGAGGGTTGCATTTAACTTGTCGGAAACTAGTTTTGAAAAAGGGAAACGATCATTTGAAGGGGATGATGGATATTCAACAATTGTTGTCAGTGGAAGTGGAACTGCCGCTATGGAAATGGTAATTGCCAATAGATTCTCAAAAAAAGATCACGTCTTAGTACCAACTAATGGAAAATTTGGAGAAAGGGTGGCAGACATTACAAAAGAGTTTTCTAATGTTAAACACATAGATTTTGGTTGGGGGAAATCATTTGATTTAAATCAATTAGAAAATGAATTAGCCATAGGAAACTTTTCAGGACTTGCATTCTGCCATAATGAAACTTCAGCGGGAATTACTCAAGATGCTGAAGGATTAAGTGAAATTGCTAAAAAGTATGATGTTGCACTAATCATTGATGGAATTACAAGCGTAGGAGGGTTGCCAGTTCACCCCAAAAAATGGGATGCTGAGGCAGTTGTTGTTGGTGCTCAAAAATGTACTGCAGGACCCAGCGGTGTTGCTGCTATTGCAATTAATAATTCGTACATAGATTATGTTAATGAGAAAAATAAAACAGGGGAATTATCATCTAGATATTACTTAGATTTAATTCCAGCATTAAAGAGAGCCGGAGACGATCAAACCTCTTGGACACCTGCAATTAATCTAACAATCGGTTGGATTCAAGCACTCAGGGAATTGAAAGAAGAAGGTCTAGAAAATAGATGGGAACGCTGTGAAAATTTATCTAAAGGAGTACAAAATTTATTTTCTGATTTAGGATTTGCTTTTCTTGCAGATGAATCTCAAAGATCAGCAACTGCAACTGCAATATTATATCCAAAAGGTATTGACGATAAATGGAGATCAAGATTAGCCAAGCAGTATCAAACCCAAGTAATTGGAGGACAAGATCATTTGAAGGGAAAAATGTTTAGAATCGGGTCTATGGGAATCACTGAAAAAGAAGAAATGATTGAAGGATGTAAAAGAATGATTTCTTGTTTTACTGATTTTGGAATTGATTTACCAACTATCAATGTGGAGAGTTATTTCAAATGATTGACGAAGAAAAACTAGAGATGGTTCCTGAAATTCCTGAAATAGAACCAGTCCCTGGATCTATCGTTTTAGGTCGTTTTCAGCCATTTCATAGAGGACACATTGCATTAATCGAATGGGCATATGAAGAAAAAGAAAGTGAGTATTTACGAATTATAATTGGTTCTGCAAATCGTCCTCAATCTCCAGAAAACCCATGGAATTGGAAAGAAAGAAAAGAGATGATTTGTTCTTGGATAGAAAATGAACACCCCGAATGGAAATTTGAAATTATTCCAATTCCAGATATTAACAACCCACCAAAATGGGTAGAACATGCTGAAAAGTATCATGGTAAATCGGGATTATTACTGACTAGTGATAAAGAAACTCAACTACTTTATGAACAAAAAGATTGGAGAACAAAATATTTAGAATTTGAAAATAGAGAATCTTTTGAAGGTTGGAGAGTTAGAGAAACATGTAAAATGCTTTCAACAGTAATTGAAACAGATGCTGTAAAGCAAATCTTGTCAGAAACAATCCATGAATCAGTCATTGAATTATTGATAGAAAAGGATTATCTGAGAAGATTACCTTTTCTCGGCCCAAATGTAGAAAATGTGGGATAATTAACTAGAAACTACGACTTTTGATGCTTTCAATAGTCTATCTTTATACATATATCCTTCTTCTAAAACTTCAACAATTTTTCCACTTGGAAACTCATCAGTAGGTGGAACTGTTGTAATAGCCTCATGCAAATTCGGATCAAAATCTGAATTAAATGCTTGAATATGAGTTACTCCATCTTGAGTTAACTCTTGCCATAATTTAGATCTAATTAAACGTAAACCTTCTGCTTCAGGCGTTTTATTTTCTGAATCAATCATTGCTAATGCTCTATCCACATCACCCAATACACGAAGTACTCTATTTGATAAGTTATAACCTGAATACCTGATTAAAGAAGATTTTTCTGCACTCATTTTTTTCCTTACATTTATGATTTCAGCATCTCGATAAGTTACTTCGGCCTCAACTTTCTCCAATTTTTCCTCAAGTAAAGCAAATTTTTCTTCGAGTGTTAACTCTTTTTCAACTATCTCTTCTGATGTTTCTTCTAATTCAATTTCTTCCTCAATGGGTGAATCATCATCAGTCATATCGATGCCGACAATTGTACATCATTTGAAGTTCTCGTTTTTTTGTAGAATTTTACCTAAATTCCAATCTCCATGACCCCACTTTGATTTTTTCAAATGATCTCTTCCTAGAATAAGTTCAAAATTTGAATTTTTCTTGTATTTTGTAAGTAAATGATGTAATGTGACTGTAAGTTTGTTATGACTTGTCATTGTTGGTAAAATTCGGGGATCTTTTTTTTCATCCAGTGTTTCACCCAATTCTTCTCTTCTTCTCATCCAATCCATGATTACAATTTCGGAATATTCCTGCGGAGTGATTTCAGTAACTTTTTCTATCAAATCATTCCAAATTCCTTTGGCATACAGTTCTTCGATATTAACAACTTTAATTCCTAAAATTTTTTCAAAATACAAATAAGATCTGGCTTCCCAAGCCTCCCAATAACCAACTGAACATAATTCAATCAAATTATATACTCCTTCGCATCCAATTTCAAAATCTATTTGTTTTTCTTGTATCCCTTTACAAATTGCTGAAATAAAATCATCATGATTGTTGGAAATATTTGTCGAATCCATCCAATCTAATAATTCAACTTCGGAATCAATATCGTGCCTTCTTTGTAATTCGACGTCAAAATCAGGCCTTTGTAATCTCAAGGTTCCGTTCTGAGCAAGATTATACACTTCATCCCATTTTAAATTACATACATTAGAAAAACTAATTGAATCGAGTAAATGTACTGTCATTTCAATGCTCAATCTACGCCCCTCTACTCAATGCTAGGAGATTGCGCTAATCTTTGTTTTCCAAACATTATAATTCATAAATAAACGCAACAGGAGTGAACTTGGGGAGTATCAATTGGCCACCATTGAAGAGCAAATTAAGGAGATTCAGGCTGAGATTGATAAAACTCAAAAAAATAAGGCTACAGAACACCACATTGGAAAATTAAAAGCAAAAATTGCAAAACTTAAAATTCAAAGAGAGAAAATCATAGCACATTCTAAATCGGGTGGTCCAAAAAAAGGTTTTGAAGTTAAGAAATCTGGTGATGCAACGGTTGCACTCGTTGGTTTTCCATCAGTAGGTAAATCAACCCTTATTTCAAAAATAACAGACGTAAAATCTGAAACGGGAGCTTACGCTTTTACAACACTAACTTGCATACCTGGTTTAATGACTCATAGAGGTGCAAAAATTCAGATTTTAGATTTACCAGGTCTAATCAAAGGAGCTGCCGAGGGGAAAGGTCGTGGAAAAGAGATTCTTGGAGTGATCAGAAATTCGGACATGGTATTATTTGTTGTCGACCCGTTTCAACAAGCACATTTTAATGTACTTCACAGAGAATTAGATATGTCTGCAATAAGGTTGAATCAGAAAAAGCCCCAAGTATTCATAACTAGAACTGAAAGAGGAGGAATTGATGTCAGATCAACGGTTGAACAAACCAAATTAACTGAAAATGAAATTTCAGATATTATCAGATCTTTCGGAATCGTCTCCGCTTTGGTAACTTTACGTGTTGATGTAAATGCTGAGATGATTGTAGATACATTAGCACAAAATAGAATTTACAATAGAGCTGTAATTGCAATAAATAAAATTGATTTGGCAAATGAGGAAGAGCTAGTAAAAGCGGAAAAAGCACTTCCAAATAACTGGCCTGTAATGAGAATATCAGCATTCAATGGTGATGGAATTGAAGAGTTGAAGGATTTTATTTATGACAACCTAGGATTTATGAGTATTTACCTGAAACCACAAGGACAAGAAGCAGATTTAGTTGAGCCTTTGATAGTAAAAGATACAAGTACAGTTGAAGATATTTGCAATACACTTCACAGAGATTTTGTAAGAAAATTCAGATATTCAAGAGTTAAAGGGCCAAGTGCCAAATTCGATTGGCAGAGAGTTGGTTTAGAACACCGATTAAAAGATGGTGATTTACTAACAAT
>NZRR01000027.1 GCA_002696315.1 Methanobacteriota archaeon
AAGAAGCGATATGCCAAAGAAAATCTCCACCGAATCGTCGTTCGCCGATTCGATATTGAGGCACCAAAAAAGAAATACGAAAATCGTAGTCAGTACAGGAATCTTTGATTGAGTATCGTAATCCTTGTGATTCGTCAGAAATGGGTCATGTTGGTTTGACACATTACTGTCGTTTTGATTCGTACACATAAATACTCACCCAGCATAATTGGGATGTCTTAATCGAATATACACAAGGGTCCCCGATGTGTTCCTATACGATACTAAGGGTACCCTTTCAAAAAATAGAATCTAAAATAATTTAGATTGTCCATCTGGTAATGGTGCATCATCCATTTGTTCATTTTCTAATTTTTCATCTATAGATTCTATTTTTTGATTGTACTTCTCACTAAGTTTTTTTGTTGATGCACTTGACATGTTTAGATTTGAAATCATCGCATGTTCTCTAAAATCAAAACCAAATTTTTGACTAATTTTAAACTCATTAATCCAATTTTTCTCAATTTCTTTATTGTGGAATGCGACTAAAAAAGGTAAAAACTCATTTTTAGCTGTTGATTTATTAACGCTTGTAATCTTTGAAATTTTATTAATTAATTCTCCTCTGAATCCTTCAAAATTACGTCTTAAGAAATCAGGATAATTAAAGTATAATTTGTTATTTTGATTGATGTCTCCAATTAACCCTGCACTCAATGCAGAGATGTTAGAACTCCAATACCAACTCCTATAAGCTCTATTTTGATACATTATCGTAAGTTTGTTATCAGCAAAAGCCAGATGTTTTGAACCCTCGGAAATTACTTGATTGGAGCTGTGTACTCTAGAGTTATTCCATGAAATCCACGCGATTAATTCTTCGGGTGTTTTGTCTAAGTCATAAATTATTGATTGTGCCATTTTTGCTGTTTGAGATTTGTATAATTTTTCAAGACCTGGAAACAATTCAATACCATGGTCTCTATTTCCAATTGATATCTGTTTATCGATGTCTGACATTTTAATCAATCCCTCAGATTCTAAAGCTAGTGATTGTAAATCTTTTACTAGAGCCCTAATGTCTCCTGCATTTATTGAAACTAATTTTTCTAATGCCGCTGATTCAATATCATAACCTTCATTATTCAATATTTTTTTAGCAATAGTTTTCATCTCAGTGGAACTAACTCTGTAAAAATCTATAATTTGTAATTTTTTTGTAAATCTTTCCTTTCTATCTCTCCACCCTGATGACATGCCCCAAAATCTCATTACATCATTACAAGCTAAAATTATCGGCTCGTGAGCGTTAGAAATTAGATTTAGTAATTCCGCTTTTCCTCCTTTGTCTCCTTCAATTAAATCTGAGGATTGAGTTTCTGAAGAAATATTTTTATTAATTTTCTCCTCACTTATTTTTCTTAAAGAACCGGATAAATGATCGACTTCGTCCAATAGTATTATCGATCTTTTTTTCTCACCTTCAAAACTAAATAATGAATTATTTACTGCTCCCGATGTTGCAGCTTTTCTAATGGCTGCAGCGTTCCTTTGCTCACTTGCATTTAACTCTATAATATTCCAATTATTTTCTAATGCAATAGCTCTTGCAATTGAGGTTTTGCCAACTCCTGGAGGGCCCACCAGTAGAATTGCTCGTTTTTTGGGAATTTCTGAATTCCAACTTTTAATCCACGACTTTATCTTTTGCCTAGCATCTAAATTCCCTACCAACTCTTCTTCCTTGCTTGGTCTATATTTTTCAGACCAATCGGGATGATTAGATGAATCCGTCATTGATACTCGCTGTAATCGATACCCTTTCAACATAGTGTGAATTATTCAGTATTTAGAGATAAATAGCAATAGTTCTTCAATACTCATTCTTTTTTGTTCTTGTGAATCTCTATCCCTAAGTGTTACTGTATTATCGTCAATTGTTTGGTGATCAATTGTGATTGCATAAGGCACTCCTATTTCATCACCCCTGGCATACCTTCTACCAATTGATTTAGTACCATCGTAATTAACATTAATTCCATCAATTTCTCTAATTGAATCTATTATTTTTAGAGCAATTTTATCTAATCCATCTTTTTCAAATAATGGATAAACAGAAAAATCAATAGGACAAATCTTATTTCTCAACTTCAAAATCGTGTAATAATCATCATTTTCTTTAGATGTCTCTGTAAATGAATGTTCTAGTATGTGCCAAATAATCCTATCAATCCCAAATGCTGGTTCAACAACGTGTGGAGTAAACCATTCACCTCTTTCTATAGAATTTACTTTTTTAATTTCTACCATATTTTCTTCAATTGATATCTCTTCTCCGCCGATATTAATGATAAATGGAAAATTAATTTTGGAAGCATCTAATTTTTCTAAGTGGTCTGAAATAAGTTTACTTTTTTCTTTAAACCTTGGGCCAACTATAGATTGAATTGGTGAACAAACATATTTTTCAATTTCTAATTCATTTTCAAAATCTCTCCATGCTTTTAGTTCATTAGATTTAGTTACATTTTGATGGGCCTTTAAGTCATAACATCCGCGATTAGCAATGCCTACACATTCTATCCACCCATAACTGCCATAAATTTCTAAATCCCAACAATCTGTAGCATAATGAGCCATTTCATCTTGTTCATGCTGTCTAAATCTAATATATTCGTTATTTATTCCTAATTCTAACATTAATTCAAATGTTTTAATCATGAACCAACCTACAGTTTGATCCCTTACAACTCCTTCTTTTACAGCATTATAGATCGTATATCTTTTTTCAGTCAATTCATCCTTGCCTGGGTCGGGAACTAATTTAATCTGTACATCATCCCATAAATCTAAGTTGTAGTTGATGTCTTTTTCAGGATCAATAAAATATTCGAGTTCAGCCATATTGAATTCTCTTAGTCTAATCATTCCTTGCCTTGGACTAATTTCATTTCTGTAACCTTTGCCCACTTGAACTGCACCAAAGGGTAATTTGCCTCTAAAATGCCTGTATATCGAAGGAAATTGTAGGAACATACCCTGTGCAGTTTCAGGCCTCATGAATGCTTTCCTTCCACCTTTATTAGCACCAATGATTGTAGAGAACATCAAATTTAATGGCTCAGAAGGCAACCACTCTGATTTATTACATGATGGACAAGGGATCTTATTTTTCAATAATTCGTTATCTAAAGCAATATTGTCTAATGCATCCGGATTGTTATGATATCCCTCTAATAAGTGGTCTGTTCTAAAAATTGAATTACAGGACTTGCATTCAGATGCATAATCGTTGAATGCACCTATGTGTCCACTTGCTTTTAATACTGGTTCAGGCGTAATTGTAGGTGAGTCTATTTCAACTATATTTCCTAGAGAAATCCAGTGGTTTAACCACTTACTAATTACATTCCGCCTTAAACGACCTCCTAGAGGTCCATAATCGTATAATCCAGCGACCCCGCCATAGAGTTCAAAGGCGGGTTGGATAAACCCTCTTTTTTTCATGAGAGATACTAATCTCTTACTTTTATTATCATCCGCGTCCATTAGTTTCAACATGTCCAACCGATTAGAGGTTATCAATAAACCCATTTGGAATGTATATTTGGTTATAATTCGTACGTTAAACATAATTTTCAATCCGCTGGTTTTATAACTATACATCATGGCTGGCTACGCATCGGTATTGATGAAAAAATGGCAGTAATTACATATCTAGATAAATTCGTTGATTCAGACGAAATTAATTTAAAATTATGTGAGCCAGTAAAGGAATGGTTTCACTGGAAATTTCCAGACTTTACAAGACCTCAAAAAATGGCAATTCCTGCCATTATGGACGGTGAGCATTTGTTACTTTGTAGCCCTACAGGCAGTGGAAAAACAATGACAGCCTTTTTGACAGTCATCGATCGCTTGGTTCGTGCATCATTAGAAAATAAATTAGAGAAAAGGATTTATTGTATTTATATTTCTCCAATTAAGGCTTTAGCTAACGATATACAAAAAAATCTAATTGAACCTTTGAATGAGATTAGATCTAAATTTATCAAAGGAAAAACCTCAGAAATAAAAGTTGGTCTAAGGACTGGAGATACGCCTCAGTCAGAAAGACAAAAAATGCTTAAAAATCCACCACACATTCTCATAACTACTCCAGAAAGTATGGCAATTGCAATTAGTTCAAAAAAATTCCAACCAATCGTGCAGGATGTTGAATATATTATACTAGATGAATTACATAGCTTAGTGCCAACAAAGAGGGGCACTCATTTAGCATTGACTATTTCAATGCTGGACACTTTATTGAAAAGACCTGTTCAAAGAATAGGAGTTAGTGCTACTATGGAACCATTGGAGAATGTTGCGCAATACTTGGTCGCGTCTGACGATAGAGAGACTAGAGGGCAATCCCTGAATGTGTGTATTGCAAAAATATCAGGGTCAAGAGAATTAGATCTAGATATTGTCATTCCAGCAGAAAGAGATATTGAAGGCCATGTAAAATTAGATGCGGAAGGTAAACCTATTCCTGTGAAATTCCATAATTTGTCAGATAAAGATATTTTTGAATATGAAATTTTAGAAATCTTAGATTTAATTTTAGCCCATAATACGACCATCGTATTTGCAAATACGCGTAAAATGACCGAATTAGTGGTGAATAAATTACAAAAAGAATTGAAAAGACTCGATGAGGGAAAAATGGGTTTTGCCAATTTAATTGCTGGACACCATGGTTCTATGGATAAAAAAATAAGATTCGAAGTCGAATCCAAATTAAAAGAGGGGAAATTACGCGCAGTTGTTTCATCCTCTTCTCTTGAAATGGGTATTGATATAGGTAGTGTAGATTTAGTAATTCAAATCGGTTCTCCAGGCAGTATTGCCACAGCATTACAAAGAATTGGTAGGGCAGGACATCACGTTGGTGGTGTTCCAAGGGCTCGATTTATGCCAATGAATATGGATGACTTAGTGGAGTTGGCTGCATTGCAAGCCGCAATACAATGCGGAGATATGGATCGTTTAACTTTCCCACAAAATTGTTTGGATGTAATGGCNCAATTTATGATTGGATTATGTATTAACGAAAATATAGATATTGATGAATCATTTGAAATAATTAAATCTACTTGGTCTTATAGAAATTTAGAATACGATGATTTTATAGATACTTTGGATTTATTGGAAGATGAAAAGAGAGTATGGATTGACTATGAAGAAAATATATATGGTCGTCTAGGATATTCAAGGATGATATATTATACAAATGTTGGAACTATTGCCCCAGATAATAGTTACTTAGTATTCAATATGGACGGGAGTATATTGGGTAACCTTTCTGCTTCATTCGTGGCTAAATTAAGAAACGGAGATATAATCCTCTTGGGCGGTCAAACATACAGAATTAATTCTATAGATGGCACCAGAGTTAATGTAAGTCAAGTTACNGGCCATAGACCTAATGTNCCCTCTTGGAGCGGCGAGTCGAGATCAAGAGCTAGAGAACTATCGCACCAATTGACAAAGTTACAAGACGCCTGCCTTTCCGTAATTCGGAATGGATTTGATTCACGGAAGATGCTTAGGGAAGTTTATGGACTTTCATATCCTGTTTCAATAGCAATATCAACACATTTAGAACAACACGCATATGATTGCTTAGAGGCGCCAAATGATGATGGAATTTTGGTAGAAAAAGTAGAAGCCCCCTATCCAACTTATGTAATTACAACCTGTAGAGGTAGAGCATTTAATGTTGCATTTGGATATTATCTGGCAGGATTGTCAGAGCAAGAAGAAAATCATGTTCACGAACTCTCTTTTGATGAAAATTGCTTACTGATTAAATTAACTAATGAATTTGATTTTGGTGGATTACACGAATATCCCGCGGATAATTTTCAAAACGTATTAGAGAAGTACGTAATGAATACAGAATTATTTTCGAAGCGTTTTCGCGAAGTTTCCGGTAGATCAATGATTATTCCCCGAAGGATAGGGTCAGAAGAAATTACTCCTCAACAGTTCCAACAAAAAGCGGATGCATTATTGGCGAAACATAGAGGGGAGTCTTCAAGCCTATTGATGAGGGAGGCTATGAATGAAATATTTGAACAGGACATTGATACTTGGGCTTTAAGTGGGTTTTTAGCCAGATTAGAAGCNGGATCGATGGAAATTTCGATGATTAGAACAAAATTACCTTCACAATTAGGAATGGGGCTCTATAAATCNGCATTCGAAGATTTACTTTCTATGGGTACTAGGGCTTATTTGATTAAGGATATTGATCCTGAAGTTCTACGACGTTTACTCGGAAGAAGGGCATTAGCCACGGAATTAGACATAGAGCAAATAAAAAAATTCTTTGATGAAAAAGTGCCAATACCTTCAAATTCAGAGGAATTNTTGATATTGATGGAGATGGGTGGTGGATTAAATAGTGACCTTAAAAATCCACTATATGATACAAAACTAAAAGATTTAAGTTCAGAGAAAATCTCTAGCTGGGTTTTAGAATTAGTGGAATCAGGAAAAATTACAAAAATTAGAGATACAGGTAGTGAATTATTAGATGGTAAATGGTTTGGAACTTGGATGGCTGAAGTGCACGGGACATTAGGAAAAATTATGATACAATCATCNGAACTTGAAAATTTAAGAGATGCTAGTGTGCAAGGACTTACTTATGAATGGGCTGTAGAATTTGACGGCTTTGAAGTGAAGAAGTGGGAGAAAAAATCAATCACTGANCCTTATGAGGCTATGAGATTCAAAATCTGCGAATTATTAGGTAGTGAGGGGCCTAAAACATTAGAACAANTAGGGGANCGTTTACCATTCCCCAACGCTCAAATTGAATCAATATTNCATGAATTAGAAGTTAGAAATATAATTTCTGTTGGTTTCTATTTACAAACAAATGAAGCAGAATTTATTCTTAGGGTTGATGAACATAAAATTACTGGCGGAGAAGGAGATATTGTATCCTATNGNTCATTACAAAATTTGATTTTAGAAAAATCGTTCAAAAATTATAGCGACCCTTACAAGGCATTTTCATCACACATNATGTTTCAAAAACCACAAGAAATGTTGGAAAGNGTTTCAGAATTTAGATTTGCTGATTGGAAAGATTTACAGATTGATTCAGATGTGATTAGAGGTAGGCTATTACATAACAGGGTTGGATTTACAACAATTAACAATATACCAATGTTACTAGGGTTAAGACCTGAGCCATTTATGAATGAATTAGAACAAGAAATCTTCGACAAATTTGAGGGTGACGAATTGCTGACTAGAATAGAATTATTCGCAGAATATCCAAAACAATCAGAAGATAAATCATTTCATAGGCAATTACGTAATGCGCTTCATAATTTAGAAAGAAACCTCTTACTTGTTAATCAATTCGAAGAGGTGCCTGGAAGAAAGAGAAGAGTAACACTATACAGGACAACATCAAACATCAAACCATTATCGTTTAAAGAATCATTACTTGAGTTGATACGTAGGATTGGACCAATTAAACCAAATACCTTGAGACTTTACATTACAAGAAGTGTTGACGAATTAGTTGATACATTGAGAGAACTAGAACGTACAGGTCAAATAACCAAAGTTATNGCTTTGCAGCCTGAGCCAACTGAATTTTATTGTTTGCCTTCTGATAGTAAATTACTAAATGCTCATACTAGGGAAGATAGGAAAATTAGGATTTTAACGCAGTCAGATCCTTTTTGTTCTAGATTCATTTGGGAAATAAGGAATATTTTGAAGTCTGGTTGGTATCTTCCTGTTTTTAAGGGGACCGATGCTATTGGGAAAATATTAATGTTCAAGATTAATGATTACCTAGAAATTAAGGATATGCAAATACCTTATTCGTATTTAGACGAATTTATGGACGCTTTTGAGATATATTTAGAAAATTATAAAGATCAACTTGTCGATATTGCATTAATTAGTAATTTTAATGGTGAACCAATTATTGATTGTGATGAAATTGTGAGAAAACAGTTCGAAAGGATTGGTTTTAGTGTATCTGGAAATAGAATGATTCGCGGTGGAGTAATCTCTCCTATGTCTAGGGAAAAAGCTGAAAGAGTACTCTTCTATAATCATAATTTACATCAAGATTCACGTATGCCCAATGAAACTTCAGCACTTACGTCCATTTCTGAAATTCGTGATGATTTCGCATTAAGGGGTAGGTGCGAAATGTACCGAGTCGATTTAAAATCCATGGCCGCATCAGAAAGACTCCATACAGGGATTAATTTGAGAAATCATAATACTTACGCGCCATTGAGGTATTTTCAAAAATTATTAAGCATTAGGGATTTGCCTGTTGAAGGATTAATTGGGGTTGACGAAGAAAATATCGACTCTCTGATAGAAGCATTAGAATTTTTTGATAGTAATTCAGATCCTAAACTATTTATGGACCGTAATGATATGAAAAGAGCCCAATTTAGAAAATTGATTAGACCTTTGATTAGAAATGGATATATTATTCAAGATTATAGAGAAGGTTTCAAAACAGTAAATAAGATGAAAGATGTTGAATTGTGGCAATTAAAAAAGAATTTTTTGACGGAAATGATAACACAATTCCCAACCATTACTTTGAAACAATTTTCTAAATTAGCAGGACCTACATTTAAACCAGAGGAATTAAAGAGTGTTTTATTTGATTTAGAATCTGAAGGAGTATTAATCAAAGGATTCTTGATTGATGATTTAAATGAAGTATGTTGGGGTAGAAAAGAAGATTTGGAAAAATCAGATTCAATCTCCCCGATGAGGGATTTTGTGTTGCCCCCCTCAGATCCATTAAATCCATATTTCTCAGATATTTGTAGACAACGTTTTGGTTTTGGAACTGCATATTTGGTATTTCATAGAGGTGAACCCATAGCTGCATTCAAAGCAAATACAAGAAATGCAACCATAGATGTCACGGACTGGGAAGCCGGAAAAGATGAAAATATGGCCTGGAGAATCGTTAAAGAATTCGCATGGGAACATCAAATGCCACTAACTAGTCAAGTTAGAATTGCAGGTAGAATTATTAAAAGATAATTTATTTTTTTGCATTTAAAATTTTAAAGAACGGATCAATTACTTTTAGTACATTCGTGTGTAATTTGGGCAAAATTTCGAAAATAACTATTGCCATCAAAAACATTGCAAATAGTGAAAGTACTTTTGATGCATATGAATGTCCAAAATCAAAGATACTAATCCCAAACCATTCCCACTCAGGGTAATTTGTGTGGAGCCAAATCAATCCAGCATTTCTAAATAAATTTAAGATATGAATTAATGGCACAACAATCATTAATGTCCTCACCTTAAGATTGACTTTAGATTTTACAGCAAGTATCGCACCTACAAATACAATAATTGATTGTAATGCTGTACAAGCCAGTACAAAATTAATTCCTATGCTACTTCCATCAGTACTAATTAATTGAACAAACATTCCATTTTCGGGTAATTGTTCTAATAACCACCATTTGTTTCCCGTCCAATCATCCCATAATACTTGATTTCCAGGCACTTCACTCGTATTTATAACAAATTCTCCTAGTGTAATATCTCCAGAACCTGTCCACCTCATAAAGAATACAACTTGCCATGCTACAAACAGTATGGCTAATCTGTTTAGATATGGTATTTGAGCAACAAGGAGATACGGAGTCCCTGCTAAAAATATCATCCCCCTTAACCAAATTAAATGCTCTGGAACTCCGGTTAATTTCCCTAAATTCCCGATATTAAAAGTTTTTTTAATCTCATAATATGCTAATCCTACTCCCGCTATGGGGGCAAATCCAGTCATCAATACAAGAATAGGATCATTTATTTCGATATAGTAAGGACAAGATAGTCCGAAATATGCACCTACTAACAACCAACCTATTGGAGCAGAATATTTAGAAATAATTAATTTCGAATTAAATGCAAAACCGAGAAAAATCATTCCGCACAGTCCAATTATGGGGCGGAGGGTGGCTTCATTAAACTCCATTTCTGGAATCCATCTGGTGGTAATATGTAAATATATTACCAGCACACGAAACACTAAGGGGATAATTTGAATTTTGAGTTAAACGAGTTCATTGGAGATTATTTATATGATTTAGATAATGCACTCTCAGGACTTGATAAAAATACGATTCAAACTATTATTGAGTGTATAGAACAAGTAATGGATTCTGGGAATACTATACATTTCATCGGAAATGGGGGTTCCGCGGGAACTCCAAGTCATAGCGCAGGAGATTGGTCTAAAGAATTGAGTGTCGCAACGATATGCCATACAGACAATGCTTCAAGTTTAACTGCTTGGGCTAATGATACAAGCTATGAAGATATTTTTGCAAACCAATTGAATGTATACTTGAAAGAAGGAGATATTGTATTGGCTTATAGTGGTTCTGGAAATTCAGAAAATGTATTACGCGGAGTTAAATTTGCTAATGAAAAATCTTGTAAAACTGTCGCATTTACTGGGAATTACAAGAGAGGTAATGGAGGAAAACTTGCCAAAATAAGTAGCCATGCATTGATATTTAACACCGAATCAATGGAACGGATAGAAGATTTGCAATTAATTGTAAATCATATTATTAAGGAAGCAATTAAATCAAAAAGAAATATCTCTTCTAGCTGCTGAGTTGTGTGAAATGAATCAATTGTTACCTTACAGACACAGAGCAAATCTTTTTGATAAATTACAATTATCTCCTTTTCCAGAAAATAGAATATGGAATGGTTCTATAATATACCTGGATCGTGATGGAGTATTAAACATCGGTAGTGAAAATTATATCAATAACCCCGAAGAACTCATTATATTGCCTGGCGTGGCTGATTCCATAGCAAGATTAAAAAAAAACGGATTTAGGATTTGTATAGTAACAAATCAATCACCAATTAATAGGGGTTTTTGGAGTCATGATATGCTGGAGAGTATTCATGAAAAATTAATTGACGAACTTAAAATAAAAAACAAACAAGCCGTTTTGGATTTAATTTTATATTCTCCCTATGCTCCATTTGAAGGTTCTATAGCAAGAAAACCATCTTCAGGGATGTTGATGGCTGGCAATCTAATCATAAATCATTCTGAGAGGGAGGAACTGCCAAGAGATTACAATGAACTTGATACTCATGATTTATTTGATGAGGGTGAGATGAGTGCAATGGTAGGAGATAGGTTAGTTGATATTCAAGCAGGAAATGCTCATGGAGTACGTACTTTTTTGGTAAATCCTGATTTAGGTCTACCTCAAGTTATTGATCGTATTTTAGATAAGAACGATAAGGGGGATGTCCTACACTAATCATGCCCTGGATAGGTTTAGATGATACTGATACGCTGTCTGGTGGCTGTACAACCTATGAATTTCATTTACTTATTGAGGAATTATCAAGATTAAGTAATTTAGGGAGTCCCTGGAGCATGCCAAAAGACTCTCGACTAGTTCGATTATGGCCCTTTGCTTCAAAAAGAACAAGAGGTAATGCTGCATTAGCGCTAAATATTGATGTTCTAGATGGGCACGAAAAAGAATTATTTGATTTTTTAGAGGTGTGGTACTTTTCACTTAAACAAAAAATTTCAAAATTTGATGTTGTTCCTAGTAATCACTCCGATAGAATTCAACACCCTCCAGAACCTTGCTTGTTATATTTGAATAATCAATTTCCAGAATTTTATTGGAAAGCCGTAAGGAGTAATGTTTCAGTGGATGAAGCTAAAAGTATAATTTTGAAAGACCCGAAATCTAAATTTTGGGGGGAAGAGGGAAAGATGTCCGGATTAATAGGTAGTTTGGCTGCAATTTCTTGGATGGGTGAACATGATTGTACTTGGGAGTTAACTGCATATAGGTCTTCTGAAAATTATAATTCTAAAAGAAATATCAGTCAAGAGTCTGTAAAATTAATGTCTAATAAATATCCAAAAACTATAATCAATAGAGATCCAAATTCAAAAAAGACACTGATTACTCCAAATACGCCTTGCCCGATTCTTTATGGAATACGTTCAGAAAATTCAACGGAAGCTCTTATGGCACATAATTATCTTCAATCATTCCAGGAAAATGAAGTTTGCAACTCTTTTCAAATCTGGAGAACTAACCAAGCAACTGGTGATCATCTAGAAAAAAGACATGAAGGGATGTTGAAATCGGACCCTTTAATTCTAAAAGGAGGGCA